>NZAX01000010.1 GCA_002687665.1 Flavobacteriaceae bacterium | reverse complement strand
GAAAACAAGTGTTAAGAGCGAGCAAAGTAGAAGGACGGACCAAATACGAAAATATACTTCTCTAGATCCAGTCTTTAATATCTTCCCCCATAATTTCATTAGCTATGTTTATTTTGTCTCTAAGTGATTTAACAATACGCTCATCTATAGTCTTTTCTGCAATCAAGTCAACATAGGTAACACTGCCAGTCTGGCCGATACGGTGTGCTCTATCTTCTGATTGTAGTCTCTTTTCAAGATCATAATTGTTTGAATAGTAAATTACAGTGTTGGCTGCGGTCAGGGTAATTCCATACCCTCCAGTTTGAGCATTTCCTACAAAATAGCGTGTAGGGCCCTTTTTCTCTTGAAATAGAGCAATGTTCTCCTGGCGGACCCTAGGGTCCACTGACCCGTGATATTCGACTGTAGAGGCCTCTCCGTAAGCTTTTTTTAAAGATTCGACTATATTTTTTATATCTTCAACATAATTTGCCCAAATAATCACCTTGCCGTCTGTTTCATCCAACAGCTCCATTAGTGTGTCGATCCTGTTGTTTTTAAGATGAGTGATCGTGCCATCATCTGCTTTAAAATGACCACAAGTTATCTGATGCAATCTCATAAGCTGCGTCATAACATTTACAGTTGACATCAACTTGCCATCATCAAGCATTGCAAGTGCCATCTCTTTCATTTGTTTGTATGCTTTGTCTTGTTCTTTTGTTAGCTCTACAAATCTTTTTGTAAAAACTTTTTCTGGTAGATCCAAACACTCTTCTTTCAACACCCTGTAAGAAAACGAATCTAACAGATCAGATAATTCTCCCAGTCTTCTATAACTACCAACTATCTGCACGCGCCTACCACCGAAATTTCTGTCAACCATATTTGCATAACGTGCACGGAAACTATAATACGACTGATGACCCAGATGGTTTGGGTCCAAGAAATCACACTGACTATACAAGTCAAGTGGTGACTTTGTGACTGGAGAGCCGGTTAAGATTCTACGATATTTCGCTAGATCCCCTATTGTTAATATATTTTTTGTTCGCTTTGCTGTCGGATTCTTGATCGTCGTAGATTCATCGATCCCTATTAAAGCTCTTCCAACAAAAATGTTAAGGAAACTTCGAGCAAAGTCCAGTCCTTTTGATGTAGAAAATGCTTCTACGTTCATTATCAATATCTTAAGTTTATCATCATCTGCAAATAATGTATCGAGCTCAGCCTGTTTTTTCTTTGTCGATGTTGGTTCCCACAATACTTTTGTATATTCTATGTGTTCAGGCATATGAACAGGAAACTCTATGCTGTCCCAGTTTTTGTAAACACCTTTAGGTGCCACAACCAGTGCACCTTTAATCGCGCCTCTGTCGTACAGCATAGCTATGTTATCAACGAGGACCTTGGATTTACCTGTCCCCATCTCCATAAATAGGGCATAAGTATCTTGGGCCCATGATTTTTCCAATGCTTTGAGTTGATGCTCGTATGGCTTGGTTTTAAACTTATAGTTTTTTATCATATTTTAATTTTTCTTTCTTGACATTTATATAACAATAGCTATGTTGAATGTCAACATATAAGAAAGCGATTATGAGAAATAAATTATTTGAATTGTACAGACCAAAACAATTGCAGGAATTCCTAGAATTTAACAAGGAAAACCCTCAAGAAGATTTTGTGTATGTACTACAACACCCACCAAGAAACATCAACATTTTGACTGCATCAGACTTTGGATATCTGGTTATTTGTTTGCCAGAAAATTCACAGATGATGTTTAGTCCAGGACCTTTTATACATAAAATGAGAAAAAATTTACGAGATTTCAAAGAAACAGACTACATACTTTGTACAGGTGACCCTGCTATTATTGGATTATCAACAGCAATAGTAAGCGACATTACGCAAGGTAAATTTAATCTTTTGAAATGGGACAGACAGGAAACAAGATATTATCCACTGTCTTTTAATTTATATGAAAAAGGAGAATGAGATGACAACACTAACTTTAGATGATCTGGAAAACGATCAACAAGAAATAATAGAGAAATCTGATATCAATACCTTAGCTAAATACTGTCAAGAGCTGAGGTCTTACGAAGACGAGATAGCAGATTTAGAAGACAAAATAAAACATAAAAAAGATCAAGCAGATAAGATTTCTTCAGAGATAATACCAAACCTACTTGCAGAGCAGGGACTATCATCTTTGAAATTAGCTGACGGTAGTGGAGTTGAGGTGCGAAAAGCATACAGCTGTACTGTTAAAAAAGACAACATAGAGTCAGCTTACAAATGGCTTCGAGAAAACGGGCTAGGCGACATCATTAAAAACGAAGTTGCTGTTACGTTCGGTAAAGGCGAAGATAACAAGGCACAGGAACTCCTGGACCTTGCAGTGTCTAATGGGTATGAACCTCAACAAAAATCAAAAGTTGAGCCGATGACTTTGAAGGCACTCTATAGAGAGCGTGTCGAGGCCGGCCTCGACATGCCCTCGGATTCTTTTCATTTGTTTGTAAAGGATCAAACTAAAATTAGCCGGAAATAACGAATCATGAATAAGGAGAAAAGAAACATGAATCAAGTAGCTAAAAAAGAAAATTCAAGCATAGCTTTAGCGAGCATGTTTGAAGAAGACAAAGCTGGCGGCATGGATCAAATGGGTAGCGAAGATTTTGCTATGCCCTTTTTGAGAGTGTTGGGACAGCTATCACCCGAGATAAATAAACGGGACGCCAAGTATGTAGAAGGTGCTGAGGCAGGTATGATATTCAATACCGTGACTAAGCAGACATATGATGGTGAGAAAGGACTCAATGTAATTCCTTGCGGTTATAAGAGGGAATACGTTGAGTGGAGTGATAGAGGCGAGGGCACAAGTGCTCCTGTAGCTATCCATCCAGTCAGCAGTGGTATCATAAAAGAAACCACTAGAGGTTCTGACTATAAAGATAGATTACCTAATGGTAACTATCTTGAAAACACAGCATCTTACTTTGTGTTGACAGAAGATATGCAACAAGCATTGATTACAATGAAATCAACACAGTTGAAAGTAAGTAGATCATGGAACTCGATGATGAACACCATCACACTGAAGGGTAAGAATGGTATGTTCACACCGGCTTCTTATAGTCACGTGTATAATCTTGGTACAGTGCAACAATCAAATGACAAGGGAACTTGGTTTGGTTGGAACATAACTAAGATTGGTCCTGTACAAGATAAAAGTGTATATGAGGCCGCAAAAGCATTTGCTGGTAACGTTAATAACGCACCAGTAAATCATGGAGAAGGTGAGACTAAGTCTAAAGAAACAGACTCAGTTCCATTTTAACATGAAAGAGACGCGTAAGCATAGACCCCCTTACGCGTCTCTGACGTTTGACGAGTATTGGCTAGAACAAGACGAGTTGTGGGACATAAGTTTAAAAGAATCAAGGGCACAAAGAGATGAGCGAAAGAGAAAATTATCAAAGAAAATATTACAGAACGAAGACTTTACAAAAGTTAAGGAATAAAGTAAGAAATTTAGAAGCAACATTACAAATGTTTCGGGACAGCCCCGAGGGTGTACAGTATTTTGAGCGCAAAACAAAAGAGTATCAAAAGCTGTACAGAGAAAAGAATGCAGAAAGAATAAAGGAGTATCAAAGAAACTATGCAACGCTTTAAAGAAATATTTGAAGGAAACAACAGTGCGTATGGTCAATTAATTTTATCAGGCGCAACTACAGATAAAGGCAAAGCTGAGGGCAAAGCTTTTATTAAAAGACAATCTATAACAGATGACTTATGGAACGAGCATCTTGACGGTAAAGATCCCGCTCTTGGTGTCATTCCTATTAATGAAGAGAATATGTGTAAGTGGGGTTGTATTGATGTAGATGAATACAACTTGGATCATTTAGTTATCATGCGTAACATCAAAGGCATGGGGTTTCCATTGGTGACTTTCAGATCAAAGTCTGGAGGGGCACACTTATTTTTATTTGCTAAAGATTTTATACCTGCATCATTGATGCAATCAAAATTAAAAGCAATGGCTGAAGCTTTGGGTTATGGTGGTAGTGAAATATTTCCGAAACAAACTGAAATATTAGTTGAACGTGGTGACACAGGAAACTTTTTAAATCTACCATATCACGGCGGCATTAGAGGACTTAGGTATACATTTAAAGCAGGTGGTGAAGCTGCAAGCTTAGAAGAGTTTTATCAAATATACGATGAATGGGTGCAAACACGAGAAGAAATAGAATCAATAGTTGTAAAGAAACAAGAAATAATTGAAGCTTTTCCAGATGGTCCACCATGTTTAAACAGACTAGCTGACGAAGGGTTTGGTGAAGGATCTAGAAACAATGGTTTATTTAATGTGGGTGTATATAGAAAAAAATCTAATCCAGATAACTGGGAAGACATGCTCGTAGCAGATAATCAAAAGGTAATGTCTCCTCCACTTAGTAATACGGAGGTTCAATTATTAATAAAATCATTAAACAGAAAAGGTTATGACAAATACAGATGTAAAGAACAACCTATTTGTGGTGTATGTAATCCTGCGAAATGTAGAACAAAAAAGTTTGGTGTTGGTTTTGATGAAGAGCAGATGCCAGAACTAGACACACTTACAAAAATAAAATCAAATCCACCACAGTGGTTTTTAAATGTAGGTGGTAAACGAGTTGAACTAAAAACTGAACAATTACATAATCCAAATTTATTTGCGTTAGCTGTTTTAGATCAAGCTGACATAATGACACCGATACCAAAAGCAAAAGACTGGCGAGAGCTATATGTCAGTCCATTACTATCTGCACTAGAAGAGATTGAACCTTTAGAATCGTTAGATCCTATCAATCAAATTATAAATTTATTATATGACTTTACAGTCAACAGACCTGCTGCAAGAACAAAAGAAGATATGTTAAACAAAATGTCCTGGACTGATGACGGCTACACTTATTTTAGAATGGATGACTTTTATTCTTTTTGTAAGAGAAACAATTGGGAAATGGACAAAATTAAAACAGGTAATCTCATGAAGCAATTAGAAGATATCTTTGATGATGAGATTAGAATGACGATAAAAAACCAAACACCAAGAGTTATAAAAATAAAAGCAATGAAAAAAGACAAGCCAGCATTAAGTAAAGTTAAATACGAAGAGGCGCCATTTTAGTGAAGACAATTATTTTAGGCCCACCTGGTACAGGTAAAACAACTACACTACTAAATTTGGTAGAAGATTTTTTACGAGCTGGAACAGATATAAAAAGGATAGGTTACTTTTCTTTTACAAAGAAAGCGGCATGGGAAGCGACACACAGGGCAGAAGAAAAGTTTATGATTGATCAAAAAGAGATACCTTTTTTTAGAACTCTACATTCTCTTGCTTTTAGAACTTTAGGTATAAACAAAGAAAAAATGATGAAGCATTCTGACTACAGAGACTTTGGTTTGAAATGCGGTATACCAATCAAAACTGCATGGAACAGTGATGAAGATGGTGTATTTAATTCTGACAATGAATACTTAAGAATTATAAATAAAGCACGAGTATTGGAGATGCCTGTCCTGGATTTATACGATAGAAACCAACATGGTTTGGACATAGAAAGAGATTTATTGTATTTATTAGATCAAGAACTAAACAGATATAAAAAAGAGAAAGGTCTACTTGACTACAATGATTTATTGGAAGACTTTATTAAACAAGATGTATCACCATCTTTCGACGTATTATTTATTGACGAAGCACAGGACCTCTCACCTTTGCAATGGAGAATGGTCCGGACTCTTTGGGCGAAAGCAAACAAAACCTACATTGCAGGGGATGATGATCAAGCAATATTTAAATGGGCTGGCGCTGATGTTGATACTTTTATCGCTCTTAAAGAAGAGGTAGATTACATCGATACACTTAATCAATCTTATAGGATACCCGGTGGACCGATACATGAGATGTCACAAAAGATTATTAGATCTGTTTCTAACAGATACGATAAAGACTACATGCCAAGACAAGAGATGGGTGATTTAACAAGATATGCTGACGTGACACAGGTTGATATGTCACAGGGAGAGTGGTTAGTTTTATCCAGCGCAAATTATTTTTTAGATGACATCAAAGAGTTTTGCGAACTGCAAGGGTGGTACTACTCACACAAAACAAAAAACTCTGTCAAATTAGATTTACTTCTTGCAATACAAACTTGGGAGAAATGGAGAAACAGTGAAACATTACTACCAATCGGATCAATAAAAAACATTTATTCATACCTGGGTGATAACGTAACAAAAGGTTATCGCACTGGTAAGACAATGGATGAAAACGAAGACGGTTATTACATAGAAGAGTGTATGAATAATCATGGATTACAAACTGACGATGTTTGGTACAAAGCGTTTGCAGGCCTAGATACTAACACAGAAAACTACATAAGAAATATGTTAGCCAACAGAGAAAAAATTTCACAGACACCAAGAATAACACTATCAACAATACATGCTGCTAAAGGAGGTGAAGCTGACAATGTACTCGTTCTTCCTGATATTACTAAGTCTGCTATGGACCACAATGATATGGACCCAGATGAATTACACAGACTATTCTATGTTGCTGTAACACGCGCAAAGAAATCATTACACATTTTAGAACCAAGAAACTATGAAAGGGCTTACATTTTATGAAAAAACCAGAGAGAATGCGTTCAAGTGAATATGATAAATATTTACCCAAAGCAAAAAAATATTTTAAACTTGATGAAAAACAAATAGCAAAACTGAGATCCTTAAAGGAAAGCGGAGTACCTACTAAAGACTTAGCAAAGATGTTTAGTATTTCTGTAACTAGTGTTAAACGTTATGCATCAGACGAAGCAAGGGAAAAAGATGTAGCTTACAGTAGAAAACATCGTGAGAAAACTTTTGTACCTGGTGTAAGAAAAAGAACTAAAAAACAAAGAGAACGTTTAAAAGTAACAGATAGAGAGCATAAAAAAACCCTGAGAGGGTTTTTTGTAAGTCAGTACAATGCAAAAATGAGCACCATAAAAAAAAGAGAAAAGTTAAAAAAGATTCATGAAGATGTTCCAATAATTACTCTAGAAGATTTATTATGGTTATGGGGTGAACATGTTAGAAAGTATGGTGTAAATTGTTATTACACAGGTGTTCCTTTAACTTTTTATGATCCCGATAATTTAAGAGCAGACACACTTTGCACTATAGATCGATTTGATTCTGAAAGAGGGTATACGATAGATAATATTGTTTTTTGTTGTTGGGAATTCAATAAACGTAAAAACAACATTGGTATCAAGGACTGTATAAGAATATTAAAAAGATATAATGAAAGAAGAGAATTACGAGAACATTATGCAAATCAAGTTGATGACATAATGCCAGAACGAAGAAGTTATTCTACAGGAGGAATGGTTGGAAGATGAGTGCATATAAAACACAGGTCGGAGGTGACCATTACAAAAAATACAAGATACAACCCAGTGAATTCATCAATAAAAACAAGTTGTTATTCGCAGAAGGATCTGCTATAAAATATATAGTTAGACATCAAGATAAGGGAGGCAAAGAGAGCCTCGAGAAAGCGAAACATTTTATCGATATGATAATCGAAAGGGACTACAGTTGAGGACACTACAGCAACCACTCTTCACACCAGAAACAGAGTGGGTACCACCAGACAGATTACCAGATTTATCCAGTTATAGTGAGATAGCTATTGACTTGGAAACACGAGATCCAAACCTGCTCACAATGGGCTCGGGTGCGGTTAGAGGAGACGGGGAGATAGTCGGCATAGCCGTTGCGGTCGAAGGCTGGTCCGGCTATTTTCCTATTGCGCACGAAGGCGGGGGCAACATGGATCGGGGATTAGTCCTGGATTGGTTTGAAGAACTGTTGTCAAACACATCTACAAAAATATTTCACAACGCAATGTACGATGTGTCATGGATACGTTCTCTTGGTTTTTATATAAACGGCGGCATCATTGACACAATGATCGCTGCAAGTTTGATTGATGAGAACAGGTTTAGTTATACACTAGACTCTGTTGGTAAAGATTATATTAACATGCGCAAGAACGAAAAACTTTTACAGGAAGCTGCAAAAGATTTTGGTGTCAATCCAAAAGCAGAGATGTGGAGACTACCTGCACCATTTGTTGGTGAGTATGCAGAGAAAGATGCAGAGATGACACTGAAGTTATGGCACGCACTACAACATGAAATATCAAAGCAAGATCTGTGGGACATATTTAATTTAGAAACACAGCTGTTTCCATGCCTGGTTGATATGAAATTTAAAGGTGTACGCGTTGATATTGCAAAAGCAATGTCTGTCAAGACACAACTACAGAAAACAGAAGAAGAATTACTACGGGATATAAATAAAATAGCAGGGTTTGATGTAGAGATCTGGGCTGCTGCATCTATTGCAAAGGCGTTTGAGAAAGTAAAACTACCATACGACAGGACAGAAAAAGGCACACCCAGCTTTACAAAAAACTTTCTTGCAACACACCCAGCAGAGCTACCAAAACTAATTAACGAAGCAAGAGAGATTAACAAAGCAAACACGACATTTATCGATACGATACTTAAACACGAACACAAAGGCAGGATACACGCTGAAATAAATCAAATACGATCAGATCAAGGCGGTACAGTAACAGGTAGATTTAGTTACAACAACCCGAATCTCCAGCAGATACCTGCAAGACACAAGCATCTTGGACCGTTGATTAGAAGTTTATTTATACCAGAAGAAAAACATACCTGGGGTTGCTTTGACTACAGTCAACAAGAACCTAGAATACTAGTACACTTTGCATCTCTTATGCGCATGGAAGGAACACAAACTATTGTAGATCAATATAATGAGGGCAGTGCAGACTTTCACCAGATGATTGCTGACATGGCCGGCATTGAGCGTAAACAAGCAAAAACAATTAATTTAGGATTAATGTATGGCATGGGTAAGAATAAACTCATGGCAGAACTAGGACTTATGAAAGATGCTGCTGAAAAGTTGATAAAAAGATATCACCAGCGAGCACCTTTTGTTAAGATGCTATCAGAAGCTGTATCGCGTAGAGCTGATGATAGTGGTAAGATACGCACAATCGGTGGTCGATTGTGTCATTTTGATCTTTGGGAGCCACATGGTTTTGGTATCAAGAAACCACTACCACACGCAGACGCACTCAGGGAGCATGGACCGGGGATTAAACGTGCGTTTACTTACAAAGCATTAAATAAACTAATACAAGGTTCAGCTGCTGACATGACAAAGAAATCTATGTTGGCGTTGTATCAGGAAGGAGTAATACCACATGTTCAAATTCATGATGAACTTGATATCTCAGTATCGAGCGTACAAGAGTCAGAAAAAATTATTAGAGTCATGGAAGAAGCTGTATCGTTACAAGTTCCCAACAAAGTAGATTACGAAAAAGGAGATAGTTGGGGTGACATACAGTAATGACAGTCCTGTTGAAATAACTTTAGGTGTTTGTGAACAATGCGAAATGTATGTTCCATTTATTAGACTAGTTTCTAAAGAAGAGGAAAGAGTATATCAATGTATGACATGCAAAACAAAGCATAAACAGCACGTCAACGGTAAAGTTACATTCAATTATCTAGAAGATAGTTATATTTTTAAGAGAAATTAATGCCGGCAGATCAAGGGAAATCTACCGACATATGAAGGTGAGAAATTACCTATAAAATAAATTAAAATAATATCTTGTCAAATATTATATTTGACATATATAATCCCATAGAATAACACAATAAGGAGGGCAAAATGCCGGATATAAGTAAATTTAAATCAGTGTCAGTATCTACGGACACCCATTCAAAACTTTTAAGCTTAGCACAAAACAGGTTCGAAGTACCAGTAAGTGTGCAAAAAGTCATAGAATTTTTATTAGAGAAAGAGATGAAAAAGAAAAATGGTAGATCTAACGGGCGATCACGAGGTTAAGGCCATCTGTCCCAGGTGTTTTGGGAATGGCTATATTCGTATGCCAGCAGGCTGTGCACACCAGGTAAACTGCCCACAGTGTGATAGTCAAGGTGAAGTATGGTTGCCAGCCAAGCAATGTCGTATTAATGTTGAAGGTGGTATAGAACCCAGGTGGATGAAAAGTGGAGAAACTATATAATGGAAAGTCTTGAACACATTAAATATGCAAAAAGTGTTTTAAGTCAAAGAGACTTTGAGGAACTGCAAGAGTATATTGGTGATGACGCAGATTATTGGCCAACCTATAATTTTAAACCTAAAGATGTTCCTCCTAGAAACAAAATTGAAAAAGCCATTGTTAAACTAATTGGACAAGATAATCATGTAGAGTACTGGATTAGAAACCCTAGAGGGCAAGAACCAACTTTATGGCACGTAGATGCTAACGAATTATTTATGAAAAAATATATAAGTGAAAACGATAGTACTGAAGAACCTCCATTTGCCAGACAGTTTCCATTAAACACACATATTTTATATATTAGTATTGATCCTAAAATGAAAGGTGGTGAGTTATTAATACTACCAAACAATACATATGTAGAAGGAAGACCTATTAATGATACTAACTATCAGCCTTTGGATGGAAGCAGAATGATTATTGTAAAACCAAAAGAAAATCATTTGGTATTTTTCAACAAACCAATTTATCATGCAACAAATGAATTTAAAAATATAGATCCGCTAAGAAGAGACTTTAGAGTAAGTTTAATGTTTTCTTCTTGGGACTATATTCCAAAACCGTATGATGAATGGCATCACTGGAATAACCCCTGGATAGGAATACCTGCTGAACAATTAAAATGGCCTAAAGGAGCATAAATATGAAAGATTTTAACGTAAAAGTAAGTTGGTCCACAAGTAATGTACTGACTTGGACAATTTTATTTATTTCAATGGGATTAATGATTGTAAATTTAGTGACTATATATAATATATACACCGTTATCGAAACGATGTGGCTAGAGATACAACAGGTGAAGGAGACGAATAGTTATCTATACCAATTTATCGAGGAGCATCGAAATGACTTTAATTAAGGAGAACAAGGTGAGAAAAGAAATCCCTAACAGGATGATGAGTGCTACTTTCGCTTTACCAATTGATGGTAGGCGAGTTGTAGGTATATTAGATTATACCGCAAGTGAGACTGGACTTACACCTATGGCTTTCTGGATAAAATTAAAACCAACAGATTCATATTTAGACAGAGAACTCAGAGCATCAGGCAAGCTGATATCTAGATGTTTACAACACGGAGAGTCTTTAAAAGATTTGGTAGACACATTATCTCAAGACAATGTGATTGGTCAGATGGCAAACTACCTGCACAAGAATATGGAAGATATTATTATGGGTAAACAACCAGACAAGAAACAACGTGAGTTGTCTACAGACCCATACGCGATGAGGGAATAATGGCACAAGACGGCAAGCACATACCTTCAAAAAAGTTTAAGGATAACTACGATAGTATTTTTCGAAAAAAGAAGAAAAAGAAAAAAAAGAAATGACAGAAGAATTTGAAATAGACTGGATACCAGAGGACACGGGCGCGCCGTACGAGGCTGAAGATAAGTTTCCTGATCTACCGGCACATACAATAGATAAATTGTGTAAAGCTAAGTTTGGACACACCAACTGGGCCAGGATGGGCCTTATGACGCCGGAAGAACTAATAGGCAATCCATGTGAATTTGACTATGAGAATGGAATAATATATTTTAAAAAACCACATTTAATATAGGAGCTATACATGACGTTACCCAGCAGCGGCAGCATTTCTTTGAATGACGTTAGGGCTGAATTTGGATCGCCTTCTAGTAATGTATCTATGAGTCAGTTTTATAGAGGCGGCAGTTTTGTTATTGCTGTTACTAAAAATAATAATATACCCACGTCAGGGCAGATATCTATGTCAAATTTTTATGGGGGTAGAAGTAAAGGAGCATATGCTCAATTTACTGCTGGAACAGCTTCTACTGGTGGTAAGGCCCCTCAAACATATGTTGGAGTAGATAGTGTAAATATACATAGCACTGGAAACATCGGATCTTTTACTAGTGCGGGGATGGTAATGGGTGCTAGTGGTAGTGAAATTAGTACAAACTTAAAGTGTTGGTTAATAGTAGGAACAAGGTGTGATTTTAGAGCAGATAACGCAAGCTCAGGATCATCAGTAAACCCTGCTACTTACTACAATCAAATATTTCAAGTTAATACTTCAACCTCGAGTTATTTGTTTGACAGACAATGGGGCAATACTCCTAGTGCAGCTGCAAATGGTCGTTACTTTAGTGCTCTTACTGGAATGCCGGCTGGTCCGAGTCATAATGCATCTACACCCATGGTTTCCGGTACGTCGTATGTTATGCAAATGGATAAGGGTAGTCACATATAATGTATAATATTACTTGGCAAAAAGAAATCGAAGACACTGGTGAAGTGGTGCGTTATGTAGATGACGATACAGGTGAAGATAAAACCAGCACTCTGATGACAATGGTCGTGACTCCAGATAATCCAGACCTACCTGTTAGAACTTATGCCTTACGAAAAAACATACTTACAGATGAACACATAAAAGGTTTTGAATACAACTGTCTATTAGAATGGGCAACTATTTTAAATGTTGATCCTGTAAAATACAAAGTAGATGAAGAAACACTAACTATAGTATTAAGAGGAAAAGTTGATGATCCACAAAAAATAGAAAAATGGTTGAAACCGAACGGCATGCAAGATGTGGAAGCAAAGGACGCTGAAACACTATGATTTTTAACATGGATTTCACAGTTGAGAACTTTGAAAACAAGATACAAATCTCTGTATCTAGGGCCACAAAAGTTGGTCAGATGATAGTAAGAGAATCTAGAGAGGAAAGAACAAAAGATGGAGCAGGTAATTTTTTATTTTCACCTCACCCAACTTACCCCTCTTTATTAAGAGCTGATAATAATTACTTTTTGATTGAAGGCTCAATAAGATTGAGACACGACTGGAAAGAAGGGGATAATTTTTCTGACGCAAATAAAGATGATTACAGAGCAGTATTAGATGAACACTTAGAGTATCATAACTCTACATACTCAGATGGTCCTGGTTGGTGTGAAGGTACAACTACTTTAGGAGATACACCATGCGATTGGAAACAATCTCCTTTGATGTATGAACCCGATTGTTATCAAACAACTTTAGAAATTTTAGAAACAAATACAAGAATACTTTGCCCAATGCAGCATGAAGGAGGTTGGTCTTTTGAAAAAGCAGATGTAGCTCCAGGCACGACAATCACTGCAACAAAAGAAGGGACAGATTGTTTTATATTTTTTGGACAAGCATGTAATGTTAATGGAACAGCAGTGTCAAAAAACGCAACTAAAAAAATAACTTCTGATTCAATAAATATAGAAAACGTTTCTACTAAACTATGTAGGTTGGTAAAAATATATAAGTAAATGAAACATCGATGGAAACAAATCAAGTTTGCTTGGGAGTATGCAACCCACTTTCAAACTGATAATGCTCCGCCGTTAGATATAATATTTAAGTTTGTTAACGAGCTAGATAAGAAAGAAACTAAAACTATTTATTCTATCTTCTGTAAAACAGAAGCAGCACAAAAATTATTTGCAAGTGATACTCACGTGTTAGATAAAATAAAGACAGGTAACTTTGAGCCAGGTACGTTTGGCGCTGAGTTTCAGTCATGGATGCAGGACAACAACATGGTTGATCTTTTTAAGTTTGGTTATGAAGCGCGTACAGGTAAAGCAAATAACATTAGTAAGTTTTTTAAATCCACTGTAATGGAGCACGACCTAATACATTTTTTTATGGGCTACGATACAACACCTTTTGGTGAAGTTGGGGTATTGTCTTTTGGACTAGCAAGAGAATGGCGCGAATCATTTGCCACTATTCTATATGCCTCTTTCTTTATGGCTATACGCAATACATTTCAAAAAGAAAAATATCCACCCAATACTAAGCTCTGGATGCTGATAGCATACAATCCTTTTTTCGTATTTTGTAGAACAGTGGTTGAAGGATGGCGCCTGGGGAAGCGAGGACCGTGGTTTATGACGGTTGATTGGGACAAGTATTTAAACGTTGATTTACAACAAGTTAAAAAAGAATTAAAGTTAGATATTAAACCAAAGTATTGGCATAAGATCGCTCCGATGTGGCGAGTAATGCTAAGACAATATAAATTATATGCAGCAAAAAAAAGTAACAGGTCCTCTACAATTCACAGGACATAAATATAAATACGTATCAAATCAAGATATCGTAGAAACGGATGAACAGTATATTGCAAACTTAGAAAGGCAATTAGAACAACAAACAGATTATTGGAACTGGTCGGTGTGGGAGTACCATATGAAAACATTACCTTTAATTTGTAGTTTGAAAAGAGAAAACAGAGAATTAAAATTAGAATTAAAAATGATAAAGAAATTTATTGAAGAAGCAAAAAGAAAGACGAACCAACAGTTTGAGTAAAATTATAATTCACAACGGAAGGTGTGGATCAACATATTTGTACTTGGTACTAGATAGATACTATCGCGCACGAGAAGGTGACGACAGCATAGGATCTTTTGATTCTATTTACGAACGCAAGTATGATTTAGAAAATAAAAAATATGTAGGTCTTAATGAATTTTTAGTACCTGAAGTAATTGACAGTGTTTTTTATAATGAAAGATTAATTGTTTGGTCACCAGGTAGACAGAAAGCAAGAGGCAAAGAACATAAAAGAGGTGCGCTGCACAACGTTATGTACACAACAATGGGTAAAGATGATTTTACAAAACAAACAAGACGTATGGTTGTAAGTTCTATTCTAGATAATCAAACTTTACTTTTAAAATATCCGTTGCTTACAAACCCAAAACCAGAGTGGGATGTAGACTATATTAGTTGTGAAAGACGCGATGTTCGCAAGCAAACAAAAAGTTTGTATCTGTCCATGACTACAGGACACTATCACTTTGGACCAGATGACGATAAGAAAATACAAAGACTAAGGAAGTTTGGACCGGGGCCAGGCACGTTGGATAGGTGGACACAAGACATGGAAAGATCTTGGGAGGTATATCGAGCGCTGAAACCCAAGCGTTGTCAGACCGTTTTTATGGAAGATTTTGAAGATTTAAAACCCTTTGAAGTCCTTGAAATGATTGGTATAATGGACTGGAGTAAATATTTAGATAAGGGATTTGATGTTCCCATCAGAAAGGCATGGCACAGATGAAGGTGCAACAATTACAAAACGCTGTTGAAGCATTTGACTTTGACATAAATAGTGATGAGCACATACCAGAGTTGGGTAGATTGATTGCAGACAAACAAGTTGTGTTTGTCAAACAAAAGTTAACAGAAGAACGACACTACGATATTTTAGATTCCTGGGGCAGTCCAGGTATGTCACCAGTCATTGCAGGTATTGGTCTTGGTAAATTAAAAGGTTTGCATTGGAACGCTGTAAGAAACACAACAGCACGCATTGGTAAACTGATTGACCCTAGACACAGAAGCCGCATGCAATCAGTAACTTTTCAAAAAGATCACAAAGGCAGAGCTCTTGGTATATTTACAAACGGTAAACTTGGTTGGCACAGTGATCAACCAAGCTTTGAATCTGCACAAAGAGTTGTTGGTCTTGCAAGTGTTGAAGCAAGTGAAGGCAGTCAGACAACTTTTCTATCAACAGCTGAGTGTTATGACAATTTAAATTGTGAAGACAGATCTCAGGTTGATGAGTTGATGTGCGTTAATAGATGGGACATGATTTCAAAAAACGTTTTTGATCACTTTGCAGGTGAGTTGATAGAAGAGCAACACGCCATCATGCGCTACAACGGTTGTCCTTTAGATGGATTGACAGCGCCACTGAAAGGCCAAACTGCAAGCGGTGTACCTGGCATACATTTTCCAGGATCTTTGTTTGGTTATTTCTTGGGCATGTCTGTAGATGAATCAAAAAAATATATAAAACACATTTGGTCTTTAATGGATAAACCAGAATATATTTACACACACAATTGGAAAGACGGTGAGGTTTGTTATATGGACCAAGCGATTACATTGCACGCCCGACCAACAAGCGTTGATGAAGGTGACATGCGTAGAATGTGGCGCTGCTCAGGATACTTAGATAAATTATATCCAGGACAAGGTCCTATGACTATGAAGATAAATGTAGAGGGCGAAGAGATTACGTGGGACGAATTGTTTAAACGAGTCGATGAGGTTCGCAAAGCAGAATACAACAGGACCAAATGGTCTAAAATTTTTCACAAGATGCCATGAAATTAATTGATAAGTACAAATACCCATCAAGTTCCAGAGCTAACATAGAAGGACTCAGGCACTACACGATTAGTGGTGATGAGATAAAATTACCAAGTGTTACAACTATCCTAAGTGAAACTCAGACTGAAGATAAAATAAAAAGCTTGGAGCGCTGGCGCGAAAGAGTCGGATTGCGCGAAGCTCAAAAAATTACACGGGACGCAGCGATTAGAGGTACAGCAATGCATAAGTACCTCGAAGATTTAATTCGTGGTGAACGATTCTTGGACCTAACTGATATAGGNCAACAGGCACAGACNATGGCTGAGATAATCNTGGAACGGGGATTGAANGACTGTTCAGAAGTTTATGGCATAGAAGCTACCCTATTTTATCCTAATCTCTATGCGGGGAGCGTGGATTTGGTTGCAAAGCATAAAGATCAGGTAAGTATTATTGACTTTAAACAAACGAATAAACCAAAACAAAGAGAATGGATTGACGATTACATGCTACAAATGGCAGCATATGGCATGGCGCATGACGTTATTTACGGGACACAAATAGAGAAAGGTGTTATCATGATGTGTTCTAAGGATCTTTACTATCAAGAATTTATTATTGAGGGCGAAGAATTTAGAGAGGCAAAACATAATTTCTTGAGGCGGGTCGATGAGTACTACAACAAGCATATGGATAATTACAGCAATGTTATGGTTCCAGGGAGCGGAGGCTCCGAGGAGCAGTGAATATTCTGAACAGTCATTCAATACTAAAAAAGAGTGTATTGATTATATTTTCTGGAATAAAGGAGATCTTGTTGAAAAACTATATTCCGTCCATGTTGAGGATGAGCAAGGTAACAATCTTAAGACCTGGGCTTTTTTCTGTGAGAACAGATTCATTTCGATTGAAGAAGTGTGACATTTTTGCAACACCTACGTTCTCCCTATATAGTGGAGATTTGCCCCTAAAGTTTTTTTTNAAAAAAATTTTTTCAAAAATCAGGCGGTAACGGTAGATTTTATGGTAAGTATATGAAANCATTAAACAAACAGTCTACCACGGCACTATTTTNAGGCGGTAGANGGNGGTAGATTTATCAATTTTTGGCAGTTTTTGTGCACTTGGCGCGCACGCGAAANTAAGTTTTAATTTTTTAAAATGGTAGACCCTTTTCCCTACTATATAGTATAAGGAGGTAGAATGAAAAAAAAGAATAAGATTACACAATCAATGGTCGTACCAGCAGACGGTAGACCAGAAGAGGTAAAGGTAGGATATAGAACAATCAAGATAAAATATGTCAGGCCTGATTTCATTATGGATGACATGACAGACAGCTATGGTGAGTACAGGGCTAGAGAGGGAGTCATTTATGTTCAAGACCAGCTGGTACCGCAAGAACGTTGCAATACAACGTGGCATGAAATTTTACATGCAGTGGTATACATATTCTCTCTCAACCAAGCGAATGGCCCACTCAAAGAAGACGATGCAGAAGAATTGGTAGTGAATACAATATCTAATGCAATGATGGGGGTGTATAGAGACAACCCTTGGCTGTTAGACATGCTCAAGAAAAACTTAAATGAGATCGATAACTGAAGACATACTGCAGTGGTCTGAGTTTTATTTAGAACCAAAGAACGAACACTTAGGTGATGTGCCGGTGTGTCCATATGCAAAGCAAGCTAGACTGAGAAAGACATACAGAATATTGGAGTGTCACAATTTTGCCCAGTTTCAGGACAAAATTATAGAGGGTGCAAAACTGGCTAAAGACCCAGACGTTCAAATAGTTATAGTTGGTTGTGATGATATAGGGTATGAGCCAGAGGAGTTAGACTCTGTCATAGACATACTCAACAGAGTTATGGTGCCGCAAGATATATATTTAATGGGCTCTCATCCACATGACGAGGAAGAAGACGAACCCGTTGAGTTTTTAGAGACTGAGGGTTGGCAACCAGACAATGAGTTTATGATGGTGCTTATACAAAAGTTTGATGAGTTAGAAAAAGCTAGTGACAATTTAAGAAAGACTGGCTATTATGAGCACTGGCCTTCAGATTATTATGAGGGCACAGTTTTAAAACGACAAACCTATAGGAGATATAGAAATGGCTGATTCATTAAAAATGGTTATGAAGGATGGAAAGAAAGTCCCATTCTTTGCAGCAGACGGCAAAGGCAAAATGAAAAGAGGCGGAGCCGTTAAAAAGAAAATTAAAAAGAAAAAGAAAAAACGCACAATGAAAAGAGGCGGTGGTATGGCTAAACCTAAAATGATGGGTGGCGGTATCATGAAAAAAAGAATGAAGCGTGGCGGTCGCGCTAAGTAATGGCAAAGCTTTGTCCAAGAGGTAAGGCTGCAGCAAAACGTAAGTTCGATGTTTATCCATCGGCTTACGCTAACATGTATGCATCTGCTGTTTGCTCTGGCAAAGTTACACCTGGAGGAAAAAAGAGAACAAAAAAAGCAGGTGGTGGCTCTGTTAAAAAAATAGCAATGGGTTGCGGTAAAGTTAAAAGAAGAAAAGCAACTACTCACGTCGCGATGGTATAAATGGCCAAGAAGGGTCTAAGAGCATGGGTAGGAGAGAACTGGGTAGACATAGCCAATAAAAAGTCTGACGGTTCATATCCAAAGTGTGGTCGGTCAGGCGGAGAGAAAAGAAAAAACTATCCTAAATGTGTGCCTGCTGCAAAAGCAAGAGGTATGTCCAAAGGACAAAAAGCATCTGCTGTTGCTAGAAAAAATAAAGCAGAAGCAGGAGGTAGAAGAGCAGACAAGAAACCAAACAGAGCTGCAACGTTTGCAAAGAGAAGTAAAAAAGCAAACGGTGGTATAGTTAACATGCAAGACTATTACAGAGGGATGCTATGAGTCGGGACAAACCTATAAGAAGAACGACAGGCAAAGGTGGTAATTATAGACCAACCAAACAAGGCGCAGGCATGACTAAAAAAGGTGTGGCTGCGTATAGGCGTGCAAACCCAGGTAGTAAATTAAAAACAGCAGTGACAGGCAAAGTTAAAAAGGGTAGCAAGGCTGCGAAGAGACGTAAGTCTTATTGCGCACGTTCTCTTGGTCAATTAAAGAGAGCAAGTGCAAAGACAAGAAACGACCCTAATTCTAGAATTAGACAGGCACGTAGAAGATGGAAGTGTTAAATGAAGCTATCGGACGCAACACAAATTTCACTCCCGGCACGTAACTTAATAGCCATCCTGGCTGCGGTTGCAATCGGCACTATGTCATATTTCTCTGTGATTGAGCGCTTAAATACGATTGAAACAAAAATACAACTGATGGAAAAAGATTTAGAAGCAGCTAAT
>NZAX01000009.1 GCA_002687665.1 Flavobacteriaceae bacterium | reverse complement strand
TGGGGTTTTGGTGTTCAATGAAGACGACAAAACCTTACGAAAATTGGCTGGGGATACCCAAAACACAATAAGAAAGGAGCCCTACACCATATTAGATCATTCGATTTTCGAGGGTGTAACTTATTTGGAGACAGATGAGGGGCTGATTCCCATAGAAATCTTTGGAAAGCACAATCTTTCAAACCTCTCTGGAGCGAAGTGGATTTGTCAATTGATGGGTGTTGATGAAGACGATTTTCATCAAGCCATTAGCACTTTTAAAGGAGCTTCAAAACGCTTGGAACTAATAGCTAGCGGCAAGACTAGTTACCTTTTTAAGGACTTTGCTCATGCCCCGAGTAAAGTGAAAGCGACCACTATGGCGATTAAAGAACAATTTCCTGATTCTAAGCTTGTCGCTTGTTTTGAACTGCACACATACAGTAGTTTGGATCCTTCATTTATTGTCCACTATCGCAACAGCCTAGAAAAAGCAGATATACCCATCGTTTTTTATGATCCTGAGGCTCTGAGAATAAAAAATAGACCCCCTATCAGTCCTGAAGAAATTGTTGTGGCATTCGATCTACCAGAATTGAGGGTTTTTATAGAACCACAAAAACTGAAAAATCACCTTTTAGAACTGGATTATCATCAAAAAGTTTTGTTGATGATGAGTTCGGGGAATTATGGTGGGCTGGATTGGGAAGTGTTAAAAGTCAAACTATCTCAATTCTAAAGTTATGGAATAATTTTTATCTCCATTATCTAATAAGGAATTTGAGATTATACAAATCAATCAATCCAATCTTTTATTGAAAAAAATGCTTGAGTAAAGTGGGAATCAATCAAACCCTTTTGGATATTCAATTGGCAGTAAAAAGCACCTTAAAATTGGGAGCAACAGGCATGATTTTGACCCATAACCATCCTTCGGAAATCTCAAAATCAGCCCATGAGATCACAAAATAACCCAAAGATTCATATAGGTTGCCAGTACTTTTAACATTCTAATTTTCTATCATCTTATTGTCTCTGAAAAGCGTTACTTTAGCTTTAAAGACGAAAAATTGATCTGAATGATACTGGTTTATTCTCACAAAATTACACCTCGTTTGACCTATATTTTCAGGCAAATTTTCATCAGAGTTCTTGGATTCCCCATTGATTTTACTTCTACCATTGAGAAATTTGTTTCCCATTCTGGACCTAAATTAAGCTATACTCACCAACCTCTCGGAAATGAATTTTTCATCGGATCAGATGATTTGCTTTTCCAGCAGGGTATACAAGAAGTCCCTATTGAGGTATTGAATTGGTCGGGTATTCCCGCTTTTTTTAAGCTGGGTAAACCCTCTCAATTACCTTATGATATTTTTGCAGCTTCTTTTTATCTGATAAGCAGATATGAGGAGTATCTCCCACAGTTAAAAAATGAGTTGGGTGCCTTTTTAGCTTACCAGAGCTTGGCCTTCAGAAATAATTTTTTAGAAATGCCTGTTGTAGATTTATGGGCAGTGCGATTGAAGGATAAATTACATGAGTTTTTTCCTGAGTTGCCACATGTGTCTTGGAAAAAACCAAAATTTCAACCCATCATCTCGGTGGTCAATCCTTATAAGTTTCAAAAAAAATCCATCTTGTTAAAGCTTGCGGATACCTTAAGTGCCCTCTGGCAATTAGATTTTTTCTCAATCATCGAGCAGTATCTGGTACTCTTCGGTTTGCAAAAGGACCCACACAATAATTTTGAAGAATTGCAAGTCCTTTTTAAAGATAATGGAAATCCACCTTTGTATTTTTTTCTTTTTGCAAAAAATAATTTTTATGATAAAGGTGCTTCTATCCATAACTTTAGTTTTCGAAAGCTAATCAAAAACACGGCTGATTTGAATTATGTTTCACTTTTGGCTTCCTATGCAGCTCAACAGCAATCCAAATCCTTGAATCGTGAATGCCAACAACTCAAAAAATTGATTATCAAAAAGATTAATTCCATAAGGTTTAATTATGGACTTTTGACTGCCTCTTCGAGTTATTACCATCTTTTGGAACAAGAAATTCAAAATGATTACAGTATGGGCTTTACAGAGGAAATAGGTTATCGTGCCTCAACTGCGGTGCCCTTTTATTTTTACGATTTAAACAACGATCTACAAACCTCATTAAAAATTCACCCTGTTGTTGCAGACGAGTCAGGTTTGAGGAAGATTTCCAGTCAAAAGGCCTTTAANAAATTAANAGAACTATATGAAAACCTACCCACCTCATCNGCTTTGCACGCTGTTTCTTTTTCAAATGCAGTTTTCAATGTTGACAGGCTGAAAAACAGCTGGCGTGATCAATTCATTAATTATATTCAATATCATGCCAGACAATAATCAGATTACTGATGTATTTTTCGACTTGGACCACACCCTTTGGGATTTTGAAAGAAATTCAGCCCTGACTTTTGAGAAGATTTTTGGCGAACTGAAAATCGATCTCAACCTTGTTGATTTTCTTGCGGCCTATGAAGGGATCAACCATCACTACTGGAAGTTGTATCGGGAAAACAAGATTTCTCAAAAAGAACTGAGGCATAAACGATTGATTAAAACTTTCCAAGTCATTGATTTTGCATTTGATCCCACCAAGATCGATTCGATTTCTGATCAATATATTTTACACCTTTCGACTTTTTCCAACCTCTTTGAAGGAGCAATCTCCCTTTTGGAAAAACTCAAAGTTAAATATCAACTCCATGTAATTACCAATGGTTTTGAAGTGGTTCAACATAACAAAATAAATAACTCAGGCCTCTCATCATATTTTAAAAATGTTTTTACATCCGAAAAAGTAGGCTACAAAAAACCCCACCCGATTATTTTTGAATATGCGTTAGACCAGACTAATGCTGTTGCTAATAACTCTATGATGATAGGAGATAGTCTTGAGGCAGATATTTTAGGCGCATTAAATATTGGAATGCAAGCGATACATTTCAACTCACATGACGAACCTATACATGATCATTGTCCAATGGTTCAAAATTTGGATGAAATAAATGTAATGTTATGATTTTTTATTTTGTGCTTTTTTCACCAATCGGAAAGTTTTAAATTCGCAACAAATGGAATTTAAAAAAGCACAAAAAATTGTCGACAACTGGATCAAGGAACACGGTGTTCGATATTTTGATGAGTTGACTAACATGGCCCAACTGACAGAGGAAGTTGGAGAAGTTGCTCGAATCATTGCTAGAAGGTATGGAGAGCAAAGTGAAAAAGAGAGTGATAAAGCAAAAGAGCTTGGTGAGGAACTTGCCGATGTTATCTTTGTTGTATTGTGTTTGGCCAATCAGACAGGTATTGACTTGCAAAAAGCTTTTGATCAAAAAATGAAACTCAAATCGAAAAGAGATCACGACCGTCATCAAAACAATCACAAGTTGAAGTAATTATTTTGCATGAAGTTAAAAATTCAAAATTACAATAAGGAGGCAATTGGTGATCTCTCCATCACTGGTTCCAAGAGTGAATCAAACAGGTTGCTAATCATTCAAGCCTTATATCCTAAAATTGAAATTCAAAACCTTTCCAAATCTGATGATTCTCAGGTTACTATGGAGGGATTGAAAAGTAAAGAAAATGTCATAGATGTTAATCATGCAGGGACGGCCATGCGTTTTTTGACAGCTTATTTTGCCATCCAACCGCATCGAGAAATTGTTTTGACAGGATCAAATAGAATGCAAGAACGCCCTATAAAACTTTTGGTAGAGGCATTGAACAGTTTGGGAGCTGATATCACCTATGAAAAGGAACCAGGTTTTCCGCCATTGATCATTAAAGGAAAGGAAATCACAATCAATCGAGTATCACTACCCGCAAATATAAGTAGTCAGTATATTTCCGCGTTGATGCTAGTCGCACCAGCTCTGAAGAATGGATTGAAAATTGATTTGATAGGTGAAACTACTTCATTTCCTTACATAAAAATGACACAAAGTATAATGGATCAATTGGGTTTTGAGACAGCTTTTGATGGAAATCAAATTTCCATAAAGTCTGCCTCTAGTATAAATACAAATCATTGGAAAGTTGAGTCTGACTGGAGTTCAGCCTCTTATTTCTACTCTATAGTTGCTTTAGCGGACAGAAGTGAAATCACTTTGAAGAGTTTTTTTGAAGAAAGTAAACAAGGTGATGCAGCACTGACCGAGATTTACGAAAAATTTGGAGTTAAAACTACTCATTCAAATGGAAAAATTATACTTTCCAAAATTACAGATTTTAACCCTCCTAATTTTATGACATTAAATCTTAAAAATACTCCCGATTTAGCTCAAACAATTGCAGTTACTTGCTTAGGTCTTAATATTAATTGTAAACTTTCAGGTTTACACACCCTGAAAATCAAAGAGACTGATAGGCTGACTGCTCTAAAAACTGAAATTGAAAAGCTGGGGGGTAATGTAAAAATTTCCGACAGAAGTCTTGAGCTTCTCAATACAGGTAAGATTAATCAAAATGTTTTAATAGATACATATAACGATCATAGAATGGCAATGGCTTTCGCTCCTTTGGGATTAAGAGTCCCAATCAATATTAATAATCCGAAGGTAGTATCGAAGTCTTATCCAGATTTTTGGGACGATTTACAGAAATTAGGCTTTAACCAAAATATCATTTAGTTTTTTGTTGCCTTTTTACTTGACAACCCCCCCCTCTAGAGACTATATTTGCAGGGCAAAAAAAAATAACCGTGAAATTATCAGACTTTAATTTTGACCTCCCCAATACATTATTAGCGCAAAGACCCTCAGCTGGAAGAGATGAATCCCGGTTGATGGTTCTTAATCGAGCTGATCAATCGATTAGTCATCATACTTTCAAGGATGTAATTGATTTTTTCGATGAAGGGGATGTAATGGTATTGAACAACACCAAAGTTTTTCCTGCCAGACTTTTTGGCAACAAAGAGAAAACAGGAGCCAGAATCGAAGTTTTTTTATTGAGAGAACTCAATGAGGAACAACGACTTTGGGATGTATTAGTAGATCCAGCAAGAAAAATCAGAATTGGAAATAAACTTTATTTTGGAAATGATGACAGTTTGGTTGCAGAAGTCATTGATAATACCACCTCAAGAGGAAGAACACTCCGGTTCCTTTTCGATGGTTCCTACAGTGAATTCCGATCTAAACTAAAAGAATTGGGACAAACCCCACTTCCTAAATACATCAGACGTCCAATTGAGGAGGAGGATGAGCAGCGATATCAAACTATTTATGCTAAACACGAGGGAGCCGTAGCAGCCCCAACAGCAGGGCTTCATTTTTCAAAACACCTTATTAAAAGACTTCAAATAAAAGGAATTGATTTGGCTGAATTAACTTTACACGTTGGATTGGGAACTTTCAGTCCAGTTGAGGTTGAAGATCTCTCCAAGCACAAGATGGACTCAGAGGAGTTGATAATCACTCAAGAAGCCTCTGATATTGTTAACAATGCATTGAGCACAAATCGAAAAATCTGTGCCGTTGGCACTACGGTTATGAGAGGTTTAGAGTCATCTGTGTCCTCTATTGGAACTCTTAACCCCTATCGGGGATGGACTCATAAGTTTATTTTCCCTCCTTATGACTTCTCTATTGCCAATTGTATGATTACGAATTTTCATACGCCTAAATCAACTTTGTTGATGATGGTTTCTGCGTTTGCAGATGTTGAATTCATAAAAGAGGCCTACAATCAAGCAATCAAGAAGAAATACAATTTTTATTCTTATGGTGATGCAATGCTCATCATTTAAAAGCATTAAGAATACTTCGAGTAGGATAGTTGAAAGACAGTATTCATGAAATCCTTTACAAAAAAAGATATTCGGTCCTTATCACTTGAAGACTTAAGGTGTTTTTTCACTGAGAATAAAGTCCAAGCCTTTCGAGGAAATCAAGTTTATCAATGGCTTTGGCAAAAGGGAATACACAGTTTTGAGGGGATGACTAACCTCTCGAAATCAAACAGGGCCCTATTACAAGAACATTTTGTAATTAATCACATTGATATAGATCATCAACAAAAGAGCAATGATGGAACCATCAAGAATGCAGTTAAACTGTATGATAATTTAGTTGTTGAATCTGTTCTTATTCCTACTGCTACTCGAACCACTGCTTGTGTTTCTTCTCAGGTAGGATGTAGTTTAGATTGTAAATTTTGTGCTACTGCCAAAATCAAAAGAATGCGAAATCTCAATGCTGATGAAATTTATGATCAGGTTGTTGCGATCGATAGGCAAAGCCGTTTGTATTTTGATAGACCACTTTCAAACATTGTATTTATGGGGATGGGAGAACCTTTGATGAATTACAAAAATTTGATCAACGCCATTGAAAAAATCACTCAGAAGGATGGTTTGGGTATGTCTCCTTCGAGAATAACAGTTTCTACCTCTGGGATCCCAAAAATAATAATGAAAATGGCCGACGACCAAGTACGTTTTGGTTTGGCCGTTTCACTTCACAGTGCCCGACAGAATGTAAGAGCCAAATTGATGCCTTTTGCTGAAAAATTTCCCCTTAACGATCTTGCTGACGCCATCAAGTATTGGTATGATAAAACAGAAAAAATAGTTACCTATGAATATGTAGTTTGGAAGGGTATAAATGATAGTGATGAAGACATCAATGCTTTGCTTAATTTTTGTAAAATTTCTCCTTGTAAAGTGAATTTGATAGAATACAATCCCATTGGAGATCACCAATTCATGCAGGCTGAAAAGAATATAATCAAGGCCTACGAGAAAGCTTTGGAAGCCCAAAGGATTACTGTAACTGTCAGGAGATCAAGGGGGAAAGATATTGATGCAGCCTGTGGCCAGTTGGCCAACAAAGACATGTTAGTATAGATTGTTCTACCTTAACGAATAGTGGTATCTTTACAAAGGAATGAAAGTTGTAGAGCGTATTAAGAAACCCATTTATGAGGAAATGGAACTATTTGAAAAAAAGTTCAAGAACTCAATGTCCTCTAGGGTCCCTTTACTAAATAGAATCACACATTTTATTGTAAAAAGAAAAGGGAAGCAAATGCGACCAATGTTTGTTTTTCTGGTAGCTAAAATGCTGGGTAATGGCAAAATAAATGAACGAACCTACAGAGG
>NZAX01000008.1 GCA_002687665.1 Flavobacteriaceae bacterium | reverse complement strand
ATCAGCATATTTTTTTAAGGTAGTGGTCAGTCCGCGCCTGAAACCAGATAAGTGGGTCCCCCCCTCATGGGTATTGATGTTGTTGACGTAGGAATGTAAATTTTCGTTGAAGGAGGTATTGTATATCATAGCCACCTCCACAGGTATTCCATTCTTTTCT
The DNA here is from genome assembly GCA_002687665.1 of Flavobacteriaceae bacterium. Taxonomy (GTDB): domain Bacteria; phylum Bacteroidota; class Bacteroidia; order Flavobacteriales; family Flavobacteriaceae; genus UBA8316. Next base: position 7,939 of record NZAX01000008.1, on the reverse strand, counting down.
CCGTCCATTGAAATCACCTCCTGGATAATAGCCTCTCTGTTGCTGTCCAAAAAACGGATGTATTCTTTCAAGCCCTCATCGGAGTGAAATGTTTCATTTGTAAAGTTTCCTTCCTTATCTTTTCTTCTTTTGTCGATGAGCTTGATTGTGATACCTTTGTTGAGAAAAGACAGTTCCCGCATACGCTGTGCAAGGGTATCATAGTTGTACTCAAGAACTTGTTGAAATATTTTGGGATCGGGCTTAAAGGTAACTATGGTACCATTCTTTTCTGAATTACCCACCGCTTCAACCGGCGCCAGGGGCTTTCCTCTTTCATAGGTCTGTTCCCAAACTTTACCGTCTCGGTAAACCGTTGCTTTGAGTTGTTCGGAAAGGGCGTTGACACAGGAGACCCCAACACCATGAAGTCCTCCAGAAACTTTGTAGGAATCCTTATCAAATTTTCCCCCAGCACCGATTTTGGTCATTACAACTTCCAAAGCTGAAACCCCTTCTTTTTTGTGCATACCCACAGGAATTCCTCGACCGTTATCTTCGGTGGTAATGGAGTTATCCTCATTGATGATTACGGTAATGGTATCGCAATGACCTGCTAGTGCTTCATCGATGGAATTATCTACAACTTCGTACACCAGATGATGGAGTCCTCTGACCCCTATATCTCCAATGTACATTGAAGGACGCATTCTAACATGTTCCATCCCCTCTAGAGCCTGAATACTGTCTGCGGAATATTGCGGATTTTGTATGGCTTCACTCATAGTGCAAAAGCTTATTTTTTATATTTTTTCGTATATTCAAATATACTGAAAATGCCAGTAAATATGCTGGATCAAAGGAGATTAAGGCTGCGAAGTTATCAACACAGTATGTGAAAAAAATTACAGTATAATTATCGCTAAATTTCTAAAGAACACCCTCACTTATAAGCATCATCGTGAACCTTGGCCACAGCTCTTCCGCTGGGGTCATTTTGATTCTTGAAAGCCTCGTCCCACTCTAGTGCAACAGGCGTACTACAGGCTACCGATGGAACAGAGGGAACACTCAATGCAGCTGCATCACTAGAGAAGTGTTCTTCGAAAATAGAACGGTAATAGAACTCCTCTTTGTTTTGAGGGGTTTGCAATGGAAATCTAAAGTGGGCATTATCCATTTGCTCATTAGATACCGAAACTTCAACTACTTCTTTGAGGGTATCGATCCAACTGTAGCCGACACCGTCTGAAAACTGCTCTTTTTGTCGCCAGGCAACACTTTCGGGTAGATAGTCCTCAAACGCCTTGCGAACGACCCATTTTTCCATGCGGTCCTTGTTAATCATCTTATCCTGAGGGTTGATTCGCATAGCAACATCTATAAATTCTTTATCCAAAAAGGGAACTCGCCCCTCTATTCCCCATGCTGCCAAAGACTTATTGGCCCGGAGACAATCGTACTGGTGTAATTTGTCAAGTTTTCTTACAGTTTCTTTGTGAAATTCTTTGGCCGAAGGAGCTTTATGGAAGTACAGATAACCTCCAAAAAGTTCATCGGCGCCCTCTCCAGATAGTACCATTTTGATACCATGAGATTTGATGCTACGGGCCATTAAAAACATAGGAGTAGAAGCCCTAACGGTAGTAATATCATAGGTTTCCAAGTGGTAGATGACATCCTTTATTGCATCCAAACCTTCTTGAATGGTAAAAATAACCTCATGGTGAATCGAACCAATGTGATCAGAAACCTTCTTAGCAGCAGCCAGGTCGGGTGAACCTTCCAACCCAACTGAAAAAGAATGCAGTTGAGGCCACCAGGCATCTTGAGTATCTTCTGATTCTATGCGTTTGGAAGAAAACTTTTTGGCCAAGGCCGAGGTAATGGATGAATCCAAACCTCCCGACAACAAAACTCCATAGGGTACGTCACTCATCAATTGTCTGTGAACTGCGTCAGATAGGGCATCGTGTAGATCTTCAATACTGGTGGGGTTATTTTTGACGACCTCAAAGTCCACCCAGTCTCTCTTGTACCATTGGGTTGGTCTCGAGAAACCGCTCTTGATGAAATGGCCGGGAGGAAAAAGTTCTATTTTAACACAAATGCCTTCCAAAGCCTTCAACTCAGAAGCAACATAAAAGGTACCATCTTTGTCCCATCCCATATAGAGTGGAATGATTCCCATGTGATCACGGGCTATGAAATAACTATCTTGAGTACTGTCGTAAATAGCAAAGGCAAATATACCGTTGAGATCGTCTACAAAATTGGCTCCTTTTTCTTGATATAGAGCCAAAATTATTTCACAATCCGATTCGGTTCTAAAAGAATATTTTCCCTCAAATTTTTTTCTCAATTCAAGGTGGTTATAGATCTCCCCATTGGCCGCCAAAACAATAGTTCCATCCTGACTGTATAAGGGCTGCTTACCAGAGGCGGGATCAACAATTGCCAATCTTTCATGACCCAAAATAGCGTTTTTACTATGGTAAATACCACTCCAGTCAGGACCTCTGTGTCTGAGTTTTTTTGACATTTCTAGTATTTGAGGTCTAAGCGTTTCTGAGTCTTGTTTCAGATCAAAGGCACATACAATTCCACACATTATTTAATTTTTTAAGCAAAACTATAAAAATATATTATATTATTCGTAAAAATTATAATAATGATATAAAATATTAATTAAAATAGATATATATACTAAGAATAAAAAGCGAAGTATGGTAAAAAAAGGAAAAGAATTAAAATCTTAAGCCAAATCAGGATCAGAGCCGGTTACTGAAGACAATTTTTCCGTTGAGTATGGTAGCAACAATTCTGGTTTGAAGGACACTTTCTATATTTACCTTCATGATATCTTGGTCTAAAATTATAAAGTCTGCAAATTTACCGACCTCAATACTGCCTTTTTCGTTTTCTTCAAAATTGGCATAAGCCGCCCAGCGAGTTAAACCTAACAAAGCTTCATAGCGTGATAAGGCGTTTTCGATCTGAAAAGCCTCAGTAGATTTTTCACCAGGAACTTTTCGAGCAACAGCAGCATAGAAAGTTTCTAGGGGATTTATGTCTTCGACAGGGAAATCAGTACCCAATGCCAGGACTCCAGACCAATCCAGCAAGTCCTTATAGGCATAAGAGCTTTTTAATCGCTCCGCACCTAAGCGATGGATAGCCCAATCCTTGTCACTAACTGCGTGGATGGGTTGAACAGAAGGAATGATTTTGGTGTTGAACCTAGGGAAATCTTCTGCAGCAATAACCTGCGCGTGTTCTATTCTCCACCGGGGGTCTTCTTTTGACCCCAACACTTGGTTATAAACCTCTAACACCGTCCTGTTGGCAGCATCACCAATGGCATGGGTATTCATTTGAAAGGCTTTTTCTGACAAAAGATTGGCCAAACGCATCAATGAGTCTCTGGAAATAAGCAAATTACTTTTGTATCCCTTTTGGTCACTATAATCTTCAATTAAAGCTGCCCCTCTGGAGCCCAATGCTCCATCTGCAAAAACCTTAACGGAATTGACGTTCAAAAGGTCGGTTTTGAGTTTTCCATTCCTGATAAAATGATCAATTGAATGTGGGTCATTCTCAATCATTGCGTAGATACGCAGTTTGAGTAAATCTTCTTTTTGAAGACTATCGATCAAATAAATGTCCTTTTTAGAAATACCCGCCTGATCAACAGTTGTCAAACCATTTTCAAAACTAAGTTCTTGCGCCTTGAGCAATGCTTTGATTTTGTCTTCTTTAGAAAATTCGGGAATGATCTTTTGTACCAATCGCATGGCGTTGTCGACCAGCACCCCAGTAAGTTTTCCATTATGTTTAACAATTTGCCCTCCTTCTACCTCTGTTTGCAAATTAATACCAGACATTTCAAGGGCCTTTTGATTGACTAAATAAGCATGCCCATCAATGCGTCCCAAAACAACAGGGATGTCGGGAAAAGCCTTATTGAGTTTTTGATTGTTAAGAAATGAAAGGTTACTCCATTGGTTTTCGTCCCAGCCACCTCCAAGTATAATTTTTGGAGAGTATTTGAGTTGGTGTTTTTCGATCCTTTCAATGATTTGATCAATACCGTCAGTATCTCTTAAATCAGCCTTAAACTGGTTTAAACCTAAAGAAAAAAGATGTCCATGAGCATCAATAAATCCTGGGAAAATAGCCAGACCTTGGGCATCTACGGTATTGGCCGGAGTGTACTTATTAACCAAATCTTCCCCTCCTACTGCAACGAATTTACCTTTCTTTACTACAAAAGCAGACACTTGATCAAAATCGGCATTGACAGTATAAATTTTGGCGTTGTGAACCAATAAATCAACCCGCTCCGAACATGCTGAAGCAAGAAAAAAAATTGAGAGCAGGAAAAGGGGGGTTTTTTTCATTTAAAAAATATGACCACAAAATTAAACTAAAATAAATACTGTTAAAATATTTAACCCCTAGATTNCCAATTGTTANAAATTAATATCGAATTTGTAACGNACCCCNCCNANATGGACCTGACTTTGGTTTTCATAATANGCCCAGCGAGATGTATTCTNNCTGAGGAANATTTTTCCTTGGTAGAANAAGTCCCATTGAGNATTAATTTTCCAAGTAATCGAAGATGAAANATTAAAAACCGATGCCAAAGATTCAATNGTTTCAAAATTTCCGCTGCTNTTNTCTGACAAGGGAACAACTCGGTTTNTGACGGAATNCCTATCCCCAATATAATTTCCTCCAACTTGAAAAAANAATTTTCGTCCCAATCTNAGGTTCGCATTAAAATCAATTTTCAGNGAGGGCAGGTTCCAAACTTTNTGANCTCCATTTCTGATGTANTTAAAATATCCCGCTTCCAGGCAAATTTTATTGTATTCGCTAAATCGCATTGCGATCCTGGTCACAATAGCCATTTTTTCAACACTGTCGTAAATAACCTCATAGGCATTGGCCAAACGGTAAGCCATATCTTTATTGTTATGGTCATAGGGCAAACGTTTAAACATAGGGAAGTTGTCGTACTGACTGTAATGTGCATTAAGCTTGAAAGATAATCCCGATCCAGGGTTGGCATTAAAGCCTAATTCACCATAATGATTTACTTGGGTGGCTTTGATGGTTAAGGTAGGCGCCAGATATGGATTTTCAAGAGACAGGCCTGTAAAACTATTAAGATCATAACTACCGTTGTAATTGATAAAGGGAACCCATTTTCCACTGCCGGACTTGTAAGATATTTCTGCTTTGGGATAGACAAAAAACACCGGATTACCCTCTTCACTATCCCCAAAGGGGTAGATGCCCCTGGCGCCCAACAAGAGTTTTAGTTTTTTTCCAATATTTAAAAACTGAAGCTCCAGTCGGCCCATTCCTTTTTGAAATTCCAGTACCTGATCATTGTAGTAGCCACGAGCAAAATCGGTATTAATCATTTCCAAGTGTGGAATAACTTCCAGGTACTGATTGAAAAAAGGAATCCTCATTTGGGTATTAATTTTGATAATATGTTCTGTACTATCAAATGAGTCGGTGCTGATATGAGTATTAAAATTGACTTTACTAAAAAGACCTTCATACCATTGCCAACGAGAACGCATAGAAAGGTAATTAAGATTTTGGGAAGGGTTAATCTCATTAAGTCTTAATGACGGTATATCTGACCAGTCTAAATCATATAATCCAAAAAAATTATGTCCTTGTCGATCAAAACGTAAGTCTGAATCCACCCGCATATTGTTTTGTTTGTATTGATGTAATAAGTTGAAAGAAGTTTTATTTTGACTGCTGTTGAGCAGCCTTTGATGGATTGCTCCAACTCTGTTGTAAAGAAATTCCAAACCTATGGATTGCATCCGATCCAAAGGAACCATGGCGGAAGAATTGAACAGAAGATAGGACTCATTTCCAATTCCTCCCATCACATAGGAGTTATAATAGAATGAACTTTCCTGGCGTTGCAATTTTATGGGAGTTGCTTTGTTGGGAACGAATGTAGATAGGACAGGTATAGATTCAAATGTATAATTTACCTTGACTTTTTTTTGAACTAAAGAGTCGTCAATTATAGGGTGAATTCGGATTTTAAAAACACTTTTAAGGCTCGGGCTATAAGACTTAACTACAGTGACCTCTTGAGTTCCAAGATCGTTAGTTTCTTCTTGGGCCATAGCTATAATGGAACAGAAAAGAAAAAACCAAAAACCGATAAAAGTCTTATTGTATTTCATGGGTTACATTAGCTTGGGATAAAGTTGCATTTTGCTCTGCCTGTTTTTCTTTAATTTGATTTAATAGGCTTTTGCCTTCTTTTGATATTTCGGGAAACTGCTTGTAATTTTCGATCAGGGATTCCAATATATATGTGGCTTGAAAGGCATCCTTGACAGCATAAAAGTTTTGAGCCATCAGCAATAGACTTTTGGCGGCCCAGTAGGGCTGACTACTGAATTTTTGTGACAATTGAGCGATGACTTCGTTGGATTTTTCATAGTCCTTATTTTTGTGGTTTTGATGAGCTCTAAAATAATAAGCTTCTGCAGCAAGCTTGTCAATAGGGGCTTTTTCCAAAACCTTAAAAGCAGACTCCGCCTTTAAAGAATCTCCTAGTGCAATTGAGGTTTTGGCTAATATTTCGTAGGCATCCCATTTAACTTTTACTTCTAGATTTTTCAATTTCAACACAGCTTCTGCTTTGCTTTGTGCTTCCTCCAATTTTTGAGATTGATAATAAGAACGCATCAAATTGAACATGGCATAACGTTTGTTTTCCGGATATGTGGAAACTGCCTCCAATTGCTTCCATAGAGGCACTGCTTTTTCCTGAATTTGCTGTTTTACAATTATCTGTGTAGCCCTAACCAATGCTTGTTCATAATACTCATTGGGCTGATCATCAATTAATTTTTGGAAGTACTCAAGTGCTGATTCAAATTCGGATTCTTCGAAATAAATTTCTGCCAATGCAAAATGGGCATTATTAACGTTGCGCCCCTGAGGATAAGTTTCCAGAAAGGAGATAAAAGATTTTTTGGCTTGTTTTTTACGGTCACTTAAAAATTGTTTTTCGGCAGCCGAAAATGCAGTTTGCTCCAATTCATTATCAGAGAAGGTATCGATATTCGATGATTTGAGCCATTGGGTAAACTGGGGAACTTTGTCGGTATCAACCGCAATTTCTTTGAGGGTTCCCAGGGCTTGTTGTGCCACTGCATCTTTGGTGAAGCGCCCCACCAAGTTTTTCAACACACTTTCTGCACGACTCAGCTTTTCCTGATTGTAGAGGATCAAACCTTTGTTGAGAATGGCTTTGGGAAGGTAGGGGCTTTTGGGAAAACGACCGATCATTTCATCGTAAGTATTGATGGCCGTATCAAAAGAACCTGCAACAGCATAGGCACTGCTCAACTCAAAGAAGGCATCGTCTATATAGGCAGAACGGGGATGCTTATCAATCAGTTCTATGAGCGTGTTAATTTTTTGCTTGTTGCGGTCTACAAAACCATAGCTTATGGACTTTTGGTATAAGGCATAATCGGATTGTGCAGGAGACATGGCAATCCCTTTGTTGTATTGCTCCATGGCCGGCCAGAACCGACTCATGGCAAACTCAGCATCTCCCATGCGAATGTAGGCATCGCGAACTTTACTGCGAGGATAGTGTTTTTGTTGATCGATGACTTTTTTGAATGAACCTAAGGCCAATTCATACTCCCCCATTTTAAAATAGGTGTATCCCAGGTGATAATTATATTCTAATTGTATGATCATTACCTTTCCAGGCATATTATTCTCAAAAGCAAAAAATCCATCAACAGCATCCTCAAATTGATTAAGTTCATAAAAAGTCTGAGCCAGCCAAAAAAGGGATTGTGATGTAAGGGCTTTGACTTTATCAATTTTTACTGCACTTTGGAAATAAGAACCTGCCTTTGGATAATCACCGGCATTGTATAATTGA
>NZAX01000007.1 GCA_002687665.1 Flavobacteriaceae bacterium | reverse complement strand
TCCATATGTAAGGCCTGTTGATTCACTTGAGGGAAATCAAACTTATATTTTCGAGTATAACCTGACAATCCACTATAGGTATAGGCAGGACTTAATCTAATAAAACCTTTTTCACAAGCGACGTACAAATGATTGGTCGAGGCAGAAAAAGAGGTTGTACAACTGGCTACCAAACCATTTGGAAATTCCATCTGCCAAGTGATCAACTCATCTACCTCTTTAAATTTCACTAGATCTGTTTTAAATTCGCGAGCTGAAACAGCAATAGGCTCTTGACCTGTAGTATATCTGGCCGCTTGGATCACATAAATTCCAACATCCATCAAAGCTCCACCGCCATATGCTTTCTTCAACCGCCATTTATTTGGATTCCCAACTCGGAAGCCAAAACCTCCCTCAAAAAATTTTATCTTTCCAAAAACTTCTGATTTGCAAAGTCGAATGATTTCTCGGTGATGGGGCTCATAATGCAAACGATAACCGATGAAAAGTTCACGGTTGGCCTTTTTTCCAGCCACTACCATTTCAGCTGCCTCAAGAGAATTCATAGCCATTGGCTTCTCACATATCACGTGCTTTCCCGCCCGAAAAGCCTTAAGTGTAAACTCCTTATGCATGTTATTGGGTAAAACCACATATACAATATCGATTTCATCATTATTGGCAATACTTTCAAAATTATCGTAGTTGTAAATTTGATGGTCTTTAAGATCATAGCTCTTTTTCCACTTATCAATTTTTGCGGGAGTTCCCGTAACAATTCCTTTTAAGGCACACATTTGTGTCTCTAATAATGCCGGAGCCAACTGGCGGGTGGCATAGTTTCCTAGACCCACCAGGGCGATACCCAGTTTCTTTTGGCCAAAACTTAAACGTCTATTACCTAAACCACTTGCGAGGCTAAGACCAGCTATTGATGTGGCGAGCGATTGACTAAATTTTCTACGTTTCATTAATCTATAAATTTGGACGATTAAAACTCCTTTCTATAAAGTAAAGTCGGAGTCCGAGTAATAAGTTTCTAGGACATAGACCACTAACTTTTATGGTTTTTCTCTNTTTGTTATNATAAAGATAAATAATGTAAAAATTAATTAATAACNTGGTTTTGGTTTTTTCGTTAAATTCAAAATGATTAAATCTTTTGAAATGAAAAAAAAGTGGTTATTTTATTCCATATCCGGGTTACTTCTGTTCGGNATGGGATTGTCAATTGTAGGAGAGTCTATTATTTTAAAATATAANCAGAGTGATGATTGGTTTCTTTGGGGAGCATTTGCTTTGATCATTACAAATTCGGGATTGTGTTTGTTTGGACAAGCTATTATCGAAAAGGTCAAAATGGTACTGAATAGAGAGCAATGGTCAAAGGGGCAATCTTAGTCGGAAAAAGAAGGTACAGGCTTTGGAGAATATGGGATCCAGAGAAACCTCTTCTCCTCTATGTGCTGCTAAATCCCTCCCATGCAGATGCACAGACTGACGACAGAACAGTANCCAAACTCATTCAATTCAGTAGAGATTGGGGATATGGTGGTTTTTATTTAGGCAACATACACAGCTATATTACCTCTGATCCTAAACTTTTGGTCCACCACCTTATTCCCAATGAACCACTAAATATTTTTCACCTAAAGGAAATGGCTAAAAAAAGTAAAAAAATTGTTTTGGGATGGGGAAACTCAGGTAAGCTACCTCAATGGTTAAAACATATAACTAGACAGCCATACTGTCTCGGAATCAATCAAAATGGATCGCCCAAACATCCACTATATTTATCNNGCAAAACAACTTTGAATCCTTTTNTTTATTCAATTTAATAAAGGGATGTAGTAAAGATTCATTAATGCGCTAATAAAAACTGTAATAGACAGAAAACCCCATTCTATGAATACTTAATTTATTTCGAAACCTAGGAGAATATTGACCCNANAAAATAACCAAGGAAAAGGGCTAGTACTACTAAAATTTTATACCCACCAACTTGTTTAGCAGAATTATCCAGGAACTTCTCAAATTTATCTATAAGTCTCATAGTAATTATTGATTAGGATATAACAAACTTTATAGAAAGGGAGAAAATCTTAAANTTTGTATTAAAATTATTGCATTTTATATTGAAATTAAGGCATNAGCAACAGACAAATNNCCATAAAAAGATAAACAATCAATGTAAGAATAATTCCAACCCTTGGCATAAAATAGATTTTTAAATTTTAATAAAAATAGTAAAACTTTTAATGCATAAGTAAGTATAAATTAGGAATGATTTTTTTATACCTTGAATGATCAAATCCTTTTATCAAATTTGAAAAGATATTAATCTAGAATCTATGTATTTTAATAATACAAAAAAAAATGAATTTGATGCCATAGTAGTGGGATCCGGAATTAGTGGAGGTTGGGCAGCTAAAGAACTTTGTGAGGCCGGTTTAAAAACATTGGTACTTGAGCGGGGAAGAATGGTAAAGCATATTGAAGACTATCCTACCATGCACAATGATCCGTGGGATTTGCCATATAACGGCAAAACTCCCAACGCGATTGTTGAAAAGCACTACTCAAAACAAAAAAGATGGGGCTTTGATGAAAATAACAGACATTTTTACAACAAAGACTCTGAGCATGATTATGATGAGATAAAACCCTTCGACTGGATTCGAGGAAAACAAGTGGGAGGACGTTCATTGATATGGGGCAGGCAATCTTACCGATGGAGTGACTTGGATTTTGAGGCCAACGCCAAAGACGGTTATGGTGTGGACTGGCCAATTAGGTATAAAGACATTGACCCATGGTATTCCCATGTGGAAAGGTTTATCGGGGTAAGTGGCGAGAAATTGGGTCTACCCCAACTTCCAGACAGTGAATTTTTACCTCCTATGGAGCTTAATTGTTTGGAGCAACATCTTAGGGATACAATTTCAGAAAATTACGATGACCGAGTAATGACCATAGGCAGAGTAGCCCATATCACCAAGGGAAATAAAAAAGGTGCAGGAAGATCGGCATGTCAATACCGCAACCGTTGTTCTAGAGGCTGTCCTTTTGGCAGTTATTTCAGTTCCAACTCTTCAACCCTCCCATATGCAGAAGCAACTGGAAATTTAATTATCAGAGCCGATTCCATTGTATCCGAGGTGATCTATGATCCTAAAACTCATAAAGCAAGTGGGGTAAGGGTTATTGATGCCCATACAAAAGAAGTAATCGAATTCAATTCTAAGGTGGTATTTCTTTGTGCTTCCGCAATGGCATCTACTGCAATACTGATGCAATCCAAAAGTAATCGTTTCCCTGATGGTATGGGAAATGATTCGGGTGAGTTGGGCCACAACATAATGGATCACCAATTGGGTAGTGGAGCAAGTGGTAATCATGAAGGGTTCAAAGACAAATATTATACTGGAAGACGACCCAATGGGTTTTATATCCCTCGCTTTAGAAATCTGGGAGCAAAGTCAGAAAAAGTTGATTTTCTCAGAGGATACGGCTATCAGGGTGGAGCCAGCAGATCTAATTGGTCGAAAGCCATTGCAGAATTTGCCTATGGAAAAACCTTTAAAGATGAATTGATAAAGGCCGGAAGCTGGAGAATAGGAATGGGTGGATTTGGTGAGGTACTTCCCTATCACGAAAATAAAATGACATTAAACTATGGCAAACTGGATCAATACGGCTTGCCAACAATCACTTTTGATGCTGAGTTTAAAGAAAATGAAAAAAAAATGAAGGAGGATTGGAAAGTTCAGGCAGCTGAAATGCTCGAAGCTGCCGGATGTAAAGACGTTAATATTTACGATTCCAACGCCCCTATTGGAAAAGGCATACACGAGATGGGAACAGCAAGAATGGGTCGTGACCCCAAAACCTCTGTACTGAATAAGTTCAATCAAATCCATGAGGTTCCCAATGTTTTTGTAACTGATGGTGCTTGTATGACCTCTGCTGCTAATCAAAACCCATCATTGACCTATATGGCCCTTACAGCAAGAGCTGCTAACTACGCTATTGATGAACTTAAAAAAATGAATCTTTAATATGTGATATTTTTAACTAAAGATCATAAATAGACAATAAATGATAAGGTTTTCAATATTTATTTTGCTTTCACTCTGCTTAGCCTGTAAAAAGGAAAAACAAGAATCAGACTGCATCGATCCTAAAAAAATAGAACTCAATAAAGCATGCATAGAAATATACCAACCAGTTTGTGGTTGCGATAATAAAACCTACTCAAATAGTTGCTTTGCAGGTATCAATGGAATAGATAGTTGGATTGAAGGGACCTGTAAATGATAAACAATAATAGAAACGGAGGCAGTGAATGGTTTCTGACCATAATTCTATTATTGGCATCGGCTCTAATCACTTATTTAACTAAGATTTGGTTTTTATTCCTTTTGTTTCCTTTGGGTATATTTGCCTTTAAAAAGAAAAATGAGGATTAAGACTTTTTACATCTCATTGTTATTCCTTATTCATCTTCGGATGGTTGGGCAAGTTAACCCCAACAATATAGATATTGTCAGAGATGCTTATGGGGTTCCTCATATATTTACAAAAACAGATGCTGAGTTGGCCTATGGATTGGCATGGGCACATGCAGAGGATGATTTTAAAACCATCCAAGAAGGCTATCTAGCAGGAAATGCTCTTTTGAGTGATGTGATAGGTAAAAAGGGTTATGGAATCGATTTTGTTACCCAATTCATTGGCAGTGATCGTCTTTTTGATCAAAAATATGAAAAGGAGATAAGCCCAGAATACAAATTGGTTTTGGAGGCCTACAGTCAGGGGTTGAACCGTTACGCACAGCTCCATCCTAAAAAAGTTTTAAGTAAAAAACTTTTCCCCATCACCCCAAAAAAAATGTTTCTTTATTCACAATTGCAACTCTTTGTGTCATCTAAAGGAGATTATTGGGTAAAAAAAATTCTTGGAAACAAACTGATCTACAATCCGGTAGATGACGAGGTGAAAGGCTCCAATACTTTTGGATTTAACAGCTCCAAAACAAAAGATGGAAATACCTATTTGGCAATCAACACCCATCAACCCCTTGATGGCCCGACCTCATGGTATGAGGTTCATCTTTGCAGTGATGAGGGAACCGATATCATTGGGGCCTTGTTTGCAGGGAGTCCCAGTATATTTATCGGTGCCAATAAAAATATAGCCTGGGCACACACGGTCAACATTCCCGACAAAACAGATGTTTTTAAATTGGAAATGCATCCAAAAAAAAGAAGACATTATCGAGTGGACAATCAGTACTTAAAACTAAAAAAATATAAGGCAAAAGTGTTGGTTAAACTTTTGGGTATTCCCCTAAAAGTCTCGAAAAAGTATTTTGAAAGCATCTATGGTCCGACCCTAAAAAATGATTCAGGATATTTTTCTGTAAGAACACCCTCTTTATTTGAAATCAAAGCACTGGAACAGTGGTGGCGAATGAATAAAGCAAAGAATTTCAGTGAATTTTATGAACTTCTAAAAATGAAAGGTCTACCTGGCTACAATATAGGGTATGCCGATAAAAAAGATACGATTTTTTATATATCCAATGGTTTGATCCCAAAGCGAGCTCTTGGTTATGATTGGGCCAATGTAGTTCCCGGTAATACCAAAAAGACACTTTGGACAAGCACCTATGACATTGAGGAATTACCTCAGGTTATCCAACCCAGTTCAGGATATTTTTACAATGCCAACCACTCCCCTTTTAGATCCTCAGATTCACTCGATAATCCCAATGAGGCTTTCTTTGCCAAAGACATGGGCTTTGAAACTTATGACAACAATCGCTCTAAACGCATCAAACATTTGATAGATCAACACGAAAGAGTTGATTATGATGATTTTAAAGAGATTAAATACGATCACCAATTTCCAAAACCCTTTCACTATAGTTGGATGAATATCGATTCTCTTTTTCGAATGGCCCCGGAAAATTACCCTAAAGTCGGGTCCGTTTTAAAACAAATTCAAAACTGGGATCGTCGTGCCTCTGCAGATTCATATGGTGCCGGAGCATATGGAATTTTATACTCCAAACTCCGTAAATACTATAAAAAACTTCCTGAGCCTAAAGTTTTTACAAAAAGTATTCTTTATAAAGCGCTGTTGGAAACTCAAGAGCATATGCTCGAACACTTTGGCCAAACTCAGGTAAAGTTGGGAACCTATCAAAAATTGGTAAGAGGAGAAAAGGAATTGCCAGTTTTCGGATTACCTGATGTGATAACCTCAATGGCATCGGTCCCCTACAAAGACGGGAAATCAAAAGTGGTCAGTGGTGAGTCATATATAGAAATGGTCAAATTTACTCCCGAGGGTGTGGAAATAGAGTCGGTAATTTCTTATGGAAGCTCTGATGATCCCGACTCAAAACATTATTCGGATCAAATGGAGCTTTACACGCAGTTTAAAACCAAAAAAATGACTTTTGATAGGGCAACGATATACAAAAATGCCTCCAGCATATATCATCCAAGATAATTTTGTTTTGCTTCCCTGTAAAGTGATTCATAGTTAGAAATCACTTTTTCCATCTCGAATTTTTTTGAAGATTCATAAGCTTGCTCTTTAAAACCTTTATGACGCTCATGATCCTCTAAAATATGAATAGCTTTACTCGCCATATCTTTAATGTCACCTACAGGGCAAAGAAAACCAGAAACTCCATTTTCAATAACTTCGGGCAAACCTCC
>NZAX01000079.1 GCA_002687665.1 Flavobacteriaceae bacterium | reverse complement strand
CTTTCAGTTCTTGTCACGTCAGTTCTATGTCCTGCAACGTTCTAACGATGCAGGAAAACTAGAGGAGGCGAAGAGCTTCCTCCGTATTCCTCGGTCTCCTGAAGAGGTCGAAGAATATAAGCGTTCACTCATTGCTCAGCAGCAGCAACTTACTGATGGCAACACCATCCCCGCTGCTGATAAGTATTGGACACGTATCCATAAGGGTGCACCCGAGTGTAAGAAGGAAGACGAAGACCTCTGCAGAGCACTCTACCAGGCGCTAGAAGGCGTCTGTCCTCTCCCTCCGTATGAGATGCTCGGAAACGTCTATACCAATATGCTGCGCTCTATGGACCGCCCTAAGGCGCACATCGATAATCTGGACGAGAAGAATCGTACCGTGATGTTCTACACTAATTCCAAGTGGCATCGCGACTGGGGTGGCGAGACTGTCTTCTATGATTTTGATGACAACATTATCAAATCGGTTCTTCCTAAAGCAGGAAGAGTGGTATCATTTGATGGTCGGATTCCCCACTCTGCTAGACCTCCAGTGACTGCTGCTTATGAACCTAGATATATTACGGTGATGAAATTCTGATGCCTCAATACGAATTCAACAACAAAGAGACTGGTGAGTCTGTAGGTGAACTGTTCTTATCTCTAGAGGGATTGGAAGATTTTCTCCGTCAGAATCCTAACCTCTGTGTAGCACCTGGCAAACTCAGGTACTTGCAATTTAAAAGTGATGAGTCCTTCCCTAGTTATCCTGATATGGATAACCAGACTAGAACTGTGGAGGAGAAGGATCCTAAATTTGTACCAGCACAACCTGCATCTTGGTCAGATACTGTAGATCCTACCGAGAACTATACTCGGTATAAAGTAACTGACAAACGTAAGAATAAAATCAGTCACTTCCAAAAAGATATCGAGGAGCACGGTTATATTACTGGTGCACCTAAGTTTCTTGGTGGTGGTTCTGAAAAAGATTTCCACGTTGATAGTGTTACTTCTAACGAACCTATCACTATCGAGGAGCAACGTCAGTACGAAGAGATGCAGGAGGCGGAAGAAGGTAACAGTCGCCGCGCTGTTGAAAATCGTATGAATATGAAGGGTCTTGATAGTCGTGATCCTATCAAACCTACTCTTGGTTCTCAGCAACTAATGCCGTGGGAAGTCGGTTTCACTGAAGAACACGCTGAAGCATATAAAGATTCTGCTGATGAAGATACTGTTCGTATCCACAAAGATAAAAAACGTGAGTACGAAGCAATGAATCCTGATTACGATCCCCACGAAGCTCAATGAGGTCTAAATAGTTATGCCGATTTATCCAGTAAAAAATAATACTACAGGTGAAAGAAAAGAATTAAATCTTTCGCTATCTGCCTATGAACAGTGGCGAAAAGACAATCCCGACTGGGATAAAGATTGGTCTCAAGGCGTCGCTGGTTTAGGTGAGGTAGGTGATTGGAGAAACAAAACTGATGGAGGCTGGAATGAAGTTCTCCAAAAAGTTTCCCAAGTTCCTGGATCTAACGTTAAACCCTACAAGTAATCAATTCTATGCCGAGAAAGAAGTCGCCAACAGTTCTTTCAACTAAGCAGATGAAAAGATCAAAACCGATTAATACTTCACTGCTGCGTAACATCGAACCTCTTACAGATAACCAAGAGAAAGTCTGGGAGGAGTACGCCAAAGGTCAAAACCTAGTAGCATATGGAGCAGCAGGCACAGGAAAAACTTTCTGTCTTCTTTATAACGCACTAAAAGAATGTCTCTCTGAAGATTCTCCTTACGAAAAGGTTTATCTAGTTCGCTCTTTAGTAGCAACCAGAGAGATTGGTTTCCTTCCTGGAACACACGACGACAAGAGCTTCCTTTACCAGATTCCTTATAAGAATATGGTGAAGCATATGTTCTCGATGTATACTGATAAGGAATTTGACACACTCTATGACGACCTACAACGTCAAGAAACTATTAGCTTCTGGTCTACTTCTTTCCTTAGGGGTACGACTCTTGATAATGCTATTGTTATAGTTGATGAATTTCAGAACTTGAATTTTCACGAACTTGATAGTATAATCACTAGGGTTGGTGAGAACAGCAAGATTATGTTTGCTGGAGACGCCACCCAAACCGACCTCCAAAAGGTCACAGAGCGCACTGGCATTCTAGATTTTATGCAAATCCTTGAGGGTATGCCCGAGGTGTCGAAGGTTGAATTCGGCATTGAGGATATTGTAAGGTCTGGTCTGGTTAGATCGTATCTGGTCTCCAAGATCAACCAAGGTTACAATGAAAAAATTTGACCACTCTGAACTTCTAGAATCTAAAGAACTGAAGCGAGGATTATTTGAGGGGCGGCGACTCTACTCCGTTGGGGAGAATCGCTACCCCTCTGTCACTACAGTCTTATCTAATCGTAAGAAAAAGAAAGAGGCGATTGCCAAGTGGCGGAATCGTGTTGGTGCTGAAGTTGCTAACCGAACCTCTACTCGTGCNGCTACACGTGGNACAAANTNTCACGGTATTGTTGAGCAGTATGTCAGGAACNAACTTAACNTAGANGATCANAANAATTCACCTCTGCCTGTGCAGATGTTTCNCACTTCTAAAAGTGTTATAGATAGAATAGATCGACCACGTTTAATCGAGTCGATGCTATGGTCTGATAAGTTAAAGATTGCTGGACAGGTAGACCTTATCGCAGAGTTTGATGGTGTATTGTCTGTGATTGATTTCAAGACATCTAAGTCACCAAAGAAACCATACATTGCTCAGGATTATTTCCCGCAACTGTGTGCCTACGGTTATATGTTCTANGAACATTACAAGATTGAAGTAGAAAAACTTATTGCCATCGTTGCGTGCGAAGATGGTGAGTGTCAGGTTGTTGAAACTTCAGTTAAGGAACCCCACTTCGTTAAACTACTTGAGGCAATCAAAGAATACGAAATGACAAATGCCCTCACAACAACCTGATGATATAGAAAATAAATTTATGACTGCTACAAAATTTGCTGGTGAAATTGAAAAACTAGTCGTTGAGAACCACGATATGAACTACATCGATGCTGTAGTTCACTTCTGTGAGTTAAATAGTATTGAACTTGACGGTGTTAGTAAACTTATTTCNAAACCTCTTAANGAGAAACTGAAGTATGATGCTCAACGCCTTAATTTCATAAAGAAAACTAGTCGTGCTAAGTTAATGTTCTAATGTCTTTTAGAGAATCAGATATTGTCCAGAAAGAAGTTCAAATNATTAACTCTCTGCAAGATCAACTTGCGGAGATGACTCTCGCCTTCCCTGCTATGACTGCNGANGAGCGTGAGGAGTACGTNGAGATCGTCGAGACACTACTGGAGAAGCAGCGTATACTGTGGACACGTGTNGAATTGTCAAAGAATCACGACGAAACTGCTGCTCTTATGGCGAACGATGTTCGTAAAGTAATGGACGCTATCGGAATCCCCAAAGACGTTACGGTCACTGATGTTTTCGGTAACATCGATGAGATGATAACAACATTAAAAAGAACCATCGAGGACCTAGATTAATCTTAAGGTTCTATACCTAGACATTATTGTGTCAAAGTGATACAATAAATAAGTACTTAAGTAGCACTGTGCCTTAATGGATCCATCTACTATGGGACTGTGGATAACAGTCACCATCATAGCTCTTCTGATTGCTTACGCTGGTGTAGAAGAGACAATGCGATTATTTGCTTATGCAGATCTGCAGTTGCGCTACGCCTGGGTTAGATTTAGAATGATGTTNATGCGTAGAAAACTTAAGCAGCAACTTCTTAAAGATCTCCCCGAGTATAACAAACTAATCAAGGAGCACACCAANGATGACTGACGATCCCGATAGTCTATTTAAAATGGACCGCGTTGAATGCGAAAAATGTGGCGCGGTATGGTTAAATGGTGAACACTACTGGAGAACAGGAGTNAAAGGTANTGANTTNGATNTAGCAGGTCTCGTCTGCAACAAACACGGNAANGAAAAGTGNATCAATCCNNANAAGGGNACTGATGCTAGTGTAAAATATGGTGACTCCTGGGACAAACGCTTGGACGAGATCACCACTGGTTTCCACGAGAAATACAGGGAGATGGACGACCGTTTCCGTGGCAAAGACTCTTGACGCCTGGTCCGTTATCCCTTATAATTAGTACACAACGGACTGGAATACATCCGTGCTCGCGTCTCCGAGAGAAAAAAGAATCGGAAATCCAACCCACGCGGGAGAGAGGTGGGACCCCTCTTGGTGCCCCGCTGCTGGACGCAGCAGCGGTATTATAATGGTGGCAGACAGTAAGAGGGAGCGACAAACTGCTCCCCGCCACCCACTCGCCACTCTAGCTCAGCTGGATAGAGCAACGGTTTTGTAAACCGTAGGTCNNCGGTTCAAGTCCGNNGNGTGGCTTGGGGNNANCCCCCTACAAACCAAATCCTAACTAATCCAAGGTAATCCAATGTCTTTTAGCGACCTCAAGCGCCGTTCCACCTCTCAGCTCCAAGCACTAGTGCAGGAAGCAGAGAAGATTAACAAGTCTGGTGGTGGTGCCGACGAACGTTTCTGGAAACCAGAGCTTGATAAGTCTGGTAACGGTTACGCCGTCATCCGTTTCCTCCCTGCTCCTGATGGAGAGGAACTTCCGTGGGCAAAAGTATACTCCCACGCCTTCCAAGGTCCTGGCGGTTGGTACATCGAGAACTCCCTGACCACTATCGGTGGCAAGGATCCTGTCGGTGAAGTCAACCGCAAACTCTGGAACTCTGGCATCGATGCCGACAAGGAAGTTGCACGTAAGCAGAAGCGTAAGCTGTCTTACTACACCAACATCTATGTCGTGCGCGATCCTGCACACCCCGAGAACGAGGGCAAGGTGTTCCTCTACAAGTTCGGTAAGAAGATCTACGATAAGATCACTGCAGCAATGCAACCCGAGTTTGAAGACGAGACTCCTGTGAACCCCTTCGATCTGTGGGAAGGTGCTAACTTCAAACTGAAGATCTGTAAGGTCGCTGGTTACTGGAACTACGACAAGTCTGAGTTCGATCGTCAGTCTGCATTGTCTAAGGACGATGATGAACTGGAAGGTATCTGGAAGCAAGAGTATTCTCTCACTGCTTTCACTGCTGCTGATCAGTTCAAGACCTACGAAGAACTTACGTCACGTTTGAACGAAGTCCTCGGCATTAACAAGCGACCTGCCACTCCGACTGTTGATGACGAAGAGTTTGAACCCGTAGTCTCTGCTCCTTCTTTCACTCCTAAGTTCGAGAAGAAGACTGATGAAGGTGACTTCAATGCACCTGACATCGCTGGTAAAACATCTGATGATGATGACCAACTGTCCTACTTCGCTCGCCTTGCTGAGGAAGATTGATGGACGTTGTGCACGCTTGGAATTCTATGTCCTACGGAGAAGGGTTTCTCTTCTCCCTCTGGGTCATCGGGATGTATTACATTAAACTCCGTATGGACCGCTACTTTACACGATGAAATTATTGACTCTCGAAGATTACCAGAAGGCGGGTGAAACCTTCTGGCCTAAGTACTGGTATGTTGCCAAGGAACTTGGTGAAGATGCTAGGGCAGAGGATATCCTCAAGATCCTTGAGTCCATTGGTACAGTAGCATTGCGACTGAAGATGGAAGACAAGCTTGATCCCTTCGGATTCAATAAGAAATCCGAAAAGGATTCTATGCCTGGATCAAATACTTGATCTCTTTAGTGTCTTGCTAACATAATCGGAGCTCTTCTTATAAGGAAGTTGCTCCTTCATTTCTTGAATAAAGCGTGGGAGATATCTTTTCTTAAGGATATAAATCTCACGCTTTTTATCATTTGCTTCAGTTTCAAACTCGTGATGACTGATTGCTCTAGCAATCGCTTCACCTTGTAGGGTCACAATAGAACCATCAGGATCACGGTAACGGAAACTATCACGAACTAATTTTTCCCACCCACTAGTACCAGAAGGACGCTGCAGTTTGTATCTAAAGTAGTTGTTCTTATCATCTACAAACGTAGGTTCTGTCAGTGTGGTGGAGACAACACTAGTCACAACACCAGTAGGGTTGATGCTGAACTGCATACCCTCTGAGATTGGATTCTCTACATCAATATCTTGTAGACTAACTGCTAAGAAGTCGCCTTCAACTTGAGTGACATCTGCAACGATACCATTACTGAATGTCACTTCGTCACCTACATTAATAGCAGCACTTTCTTGTACCACAGTTGCACTTAACTGTGCAGGAACGTCAGCATAGTAAGGAACATATTCAGACCCGTACAGAAAACCACGTTGGAAAACACCCGTACCTATAGTAATTAAAAGTTCTTCACCTTCCTCGTCATAAGAACCAGGGTTAGTGATGTTAATACTTTGAATGCTCTTCTTCAAAGTCACACGTCCAACAGCACCAGAACCAGTAGTATCTAACGGGTTGTTGGTGAAGTACATATTTGCATCAGAAGCATACACCTTCGTAGTGTTGACAAAGTTCACTGTAGTGATGCCGTAGTGATCATACGGAGGACCACTGTTGCCAGGTTGGTACAACTGGAAGTAAACGTTTTGAGTTCTTACTTCTTCAGGTACCTGGAATTCATAACCTGTTAAGACACCACTGCCAGTACCATTAGGCACAGCATCGATCACGATACCGAGGTTGATCCAATTCGCTGCATCAGGTGCACCATCAACAATCTGGTATCTCAGGTAGAGATCTTCCACACCATTGATGTCAGGTGTTTCGCCACCGTTACTTCCGTTACCACGCACAGCATAGACTATGACGGTATCGAAGTCCGACATATCTACTGGGTTAAGGGTAGCGTAACGGGTTCCCCACGTGTCACCGAATCTGAGGTGCGTACCACCAACGTCAAAACCTCCTCCCGATCCAGTTCCTGTACCGTTTTGGGCAATGACTGTACCATTTCCAAATTCGTAGATGTTATCTGCAACAGTAGTATCGAAAGAGGTACCATTGAGTCTGATCTCCACGACTTTTCCGTCTTCGATCACAGTGCTAGCACTCTCGTTTGCTAGACCTCCATCAAAAGAAACAGTAGGGGGATAAGTATAGTTTTCTCCACCAGATAAAACTTCTAGTAAATCTAGAGGACCACCTGGAGTCATTACTGCTTCAGCAGTTGCTCTTACAGCAGGCATCTCACCATTGTTACCACTGGGAGCAGAGATGGTGATGCTAGGTGCGGTTTCGTAACCAAACCCAGCGTTATCGATGTTGATACTTTCGACAACTAACTTCTTCGTTATGTTTAATCGAACTTCGTTTTCTGGTTCGGGGAATTCAACATCAGTTTTATCATACTCTACCCAGTAAGGTGCCTTGTAGAATCCTTCATCTACAATCTGACCAGCAGGCAACACAACATTGCCAGCACTATCTTTTACTTCGTTTGTTACATAGTGTTTGATATCATATGGATTATCATATTTGTTGTTGATATAATCATTCAAGACTGGTGTAGACATAGGCCAGTCGTAGTATGGATTCATAATGTTATTGCACATCATAATAACCCAGTCGTAATCACTACGACCATAAAGAAGTTCTGATACTAGATCAGGACGATCTGAGTCATCGATGACATACTTCTTGAAATATGTTGCTGTGTCTAGAACACTATCGGAGAGTTTAAATCTCCTAAAAATATTTTTTGCTACCTTATATTGCTGCTCCGACCAGGGAAATCTGATCGGACGAATAGCGAGATCAATATTAGGTAGATAGGAAAAATAAGATGCCATCAGTAGTATTGTGTTCCGTACTTGAATTTGTCACCGAAGTCATTGGAGATCACCATCTTGAGTTCTTTGAACGATAGTGACATTTGCACAGAGGTGGGAGCACCATCTTCCATTGTGGAATAAGAACCTGCTCCTGTATAACTAACAGAGATGTTTTGTAAGGCGCACGCCTTCATCTTATTTAACCAGTGATTGTCCTTAGAACCCTGCTTGTACTGGATTTTATATACATAGGGGACTTTCATAAACCAACCATCTGCTTCCATCGAAGGTGCAGATGACTTTTTAAATTGCCAGATCATTTCTTGAATGATCTTAGATTCTCTAGCGTTGCGTGGTACTAAACTCCAATTGAATTGGAACGTTCTCATACCAACACCATCAAACATAACTTCTATGTTTGGATTGAGAATCGTACCTGTAAGACCACCAGCAACTGCGTTAGCTTGCAGACCAGTCATCGATGCACCAGCATTAATTGCTAGTGACTTTGCTAATGCTTTGCCTTGCTCTCTAGGATTACCAGGCATCATACTCTTTAAGGTATTTGATATACCTCCAGCACCTTGAGTTAATATATCTGGTGCAGCATCGATTGCGGAACCAGCCATACGTAGACCAGCACGCTCAAGGTTACCCATACGAACATCACCCCACGCTCTAGAGTGACTATCCCTGATGTCCTCAGGCATATAGAGAATCATATTCTTGTATGGTGACTGCGATAGTTCGCCACCACCAAAACCAGTTACATCATAGTCAGCGTATCTACCACCATAAAGACTACCACCTGCTTCACCGATGCACTTTGCTTTACGGAAAGGAGGTTGATATTCATACACAGTGAACATCATATAGTCATCAAAGTCCTCTACCTTATCAGCAGGAAACCTTAACGATGATTTACTTGTAAGTGCGTCGAGAATTGCCATTAGGACACTTTGCGTTTCGCTCTGAACCTATATTTTGCAAGGGCATCATACTTTAACCAGACTTTTTTGGAGAGAACAGGTACTTCTATCTTACCAACAGCAGAAACAAATTGCTCTAGTGGTAGATGGATCGCTGAGTCCCAATCATTTTCGTCAATCTCAATAAAAAGATTGGCGTTTTTCACATCACTTTTTTTATATTTATGGATGATGTTCCGAGGTACATCTATCTTATTGCTGAGGAGTGCGCTAAGAGTTTTTATTCTCTTCTTCGGACTGATATAATGTAGGTTCGCTCCCCAGAAATGATCTGTCTTTACTTCCAGAACTACTACCAGTGGTAACTGATCGTAGTAAGCTAGTTTCTGCTTCGTAGTCTTGGCATCGTATTCAAATAAGACTATGGTACCCTCCCTAGGTGTTCTTCTGACTTGATTGAGATCATCATCGTTGCCAACCTCATTGAGAAGAACAGCTTCCTTGGTGCCATCTGCTAACGCACTGCGCATTGCATTCTTGGATGCTGAACGCCACCAGGATGCAGATCTATCTTTACCGTCTTGCGCTTTCTCTAATTTTTCAAAGACTGATTCCAAGATGATCCTCCGTGAGAATTAGAAACTCCATTCTTCTATCATCACAGTAGTTTTTCGCTGCCTTCCACTTGGCAGTGTTCTTCATAAAGGTAAACGTCTCTTGCATAAACTTTTTAGTTTTACGCTTGGGTTGAGCAGGAGGTTTGGTCTGCTTCTTAGGTTTTACTTCGACAATATATTTTTTGAGAGAACCATCTTTGTCCCTCACTTTCAAATAGAAATCGGGATAATACCTATGTATTCTACCGTCAGTGGGACAACGATATGGTATAATGATCTCTTCGCTACCCCACTCGATTACATTATCTTCACGATCACAGTACTTCATAAACATAAGTTCCCAGGATGATCTGTAAAAGATTCTACTGGGATTGCCCTTATACTTTTGGTAGTTCACTGGTTTGTACTGCCCCGAGTACGCCATAAATAAAACGTATCCTTCCAGCCTATTTAGATGGCGAATCTATACCAAAAAGTACAGGAACAGATAGCACGCGGTGGAGGAATTGCAAAGTCCAATTCTTTTCGTGTTGTTATCCCGTCCCTAGATCGTTTGGGACTGGAAGGTTTTGGTAGCAACGTTCCTGATCAGAGGACGCTAGAGATCTTCTGTGATAACGTAGCACTTCCTAGTGTGCAAGCAGCGACCTCTCAGGTCAATGGATATTATACTGGTCACAGTATGAAGTATCCGACGATGAAGATGTACAACGATCTGTCACTGTCATTTGTTTGTGATGGTAATATGACAGCGTTGAAAGTTTTCCACGCTTGGTTCGATAAAATCTTCCAAGAGAAATCTCAGTTCGGACAGACACAAGTCATCCCTGATGAGATGTCTTCTATTCCTCAGAGGAATCGCAATAGATTTACTAGACTATCTTATCCTGATAGTTATCAGACAACTATTGCAGTTGATAAGTTTGAACCTGGCAAGAGATACTCTGAGCAAGGTAGAAGTTTAAGATACTTCTTTACAGAATGCTATCCTTATGCTATTGATGCTGTTCCACTAGACGCAGGTGCTGCTACACTAATGAAGTGTACTGTCAATTTGTACTACGAAAGATTTGAAGTACAGTTTGAAGACGCCCGTAAGAATTTAAAAAGTAAATCAAATAACATCCGCACATCTAATCCAGCATCACTTAGCAGTGCGATAGGAAACGTTGGGCGAGCATTCAGTTCGTTCACAAATGATATGGGGAACCTCTTTAACTAACCGCTCTAAATAATAGTATTGAACTGAACTCACTATGCCTTTACCAAAGCTTGAGGTGCCCACTTACCAGTGTGAGCTTCCTTCTACTGGACAAACGATTAAGTACCGACCCTTCCTAGTTAAGGAAGAAAAAGTTCTTCTCGTAGCAATGGAATCAGAAGATGAACAACAAATTCAACAAGCTATTGTTGATCTTCTTAAGGGTTGTATTGTTAGTAGACTAAAAGTTGAGAAACTTGCGATGTTCGATCTCGAATATCTGTTTCTTATGATTCGTTCTAAGTCAGTTGGCGAAGAACTGGAACTTAAAGTTACTTGCACTGATGACAACGAAACACAGGTTGATGTTGCAATCGATCTGAATGAAATTAAAGTTGTCAAACCTGATGACCACAGCGACTCTGTGTATATCAATGATGACATCACTGTGAAGATGAAGTATCCTTCTCTGGATCAATTCATCAAGAATAACTTTGCTCAACAGGAGCAGAGTCCTGATCAAGTATTTGAACTCATCGCTGACTGCATCGATCAGATTATTGATGGTGAAGATGTATACGAAGCAGCAAATTCTTCTAGAAAAGAATTGGTTGGTTTCTTGGAGAGTCTGACTTCTAAACAGTTTGAATCTGTTCAGGAATTCTTCAGCAATATGCCTAAACTTACCCACACCTTCTCGGTTATTAATCCTAATACTAAAGCAGAGTGTGAGTATACACTGGAGGGTCTTGCATCTTTTTTCGGGTGAGTATGTCTTACAATAGTCTTGAAAACTATTTTAGGACAAACTTCTCTTTGATGCAGCACCATAAATATAACCTAGCAGAGATCGAAGGGATGATGCCTTGGGAAAGAGATGTTTACATCGCTCTCCTGCTGGCGCACCTGGAAGAAGAAAAGCTACAGCAGCAACAGCTAAAAGCTAACAGGTAATGGCATTAGACACCAGTAAGTATAAGAATAATCCGCTGACGGGATCTGCTAACACTGATCTTGTTAAAATCCAAGCTGCTTCTGTGAAGCAGCAGATGGTTACTAACGCTCTTCTTAACGATCTGGTAAATCTGCAGACGCAGACGCTTAAACTTCAGCGTTCTCGTCTTGCCTTAGAAAACAAGATGATTTCTAGGGGCAAGTTCACTGCCCAAGAAACTGCGATTGAGAAGCAGCGTAAAGCAGGTCCCAAAATTTCTAACCCCTTTGCAAAGAAAGGTGGTAGTAAGAAGGGTCTGGACTTCGAGAAGTTAAAGAAGGCACTGCTTGCTGCTGGTGCCGCAGGTGCTCTTACTCTTGCTATAACACAGTCGGATGCTATCCTTGGTGTCCTTGCTGATGGTGTCGAAGGTCTTGCTAATGCTTTAGAAACAGCAGACGTTAAGTTACAAAACTTTGGCAGGCGAGTTGCCATTGAGTATGGTAAGTTAAGGAATTTAATGACCCCCATTGCGGGGTTCAGTGCCTTTGGCATTGGTAACATTGGTATGGGTCTTGCGACATCTAAGAAGATGTCCAAGCTTAAAGATGGTGCAGCAGTTCGTAGTGCTCTGTGGAATCGCTTCCGAGATCGATCGCCAGGTGGTATAAGACAGACTGTTAGGAACACTGCTGGTCAAGCTGCCACTACTACTGCGAGAGCAGGTGGTAGAGCATTCGATGCTGCCACTGATGGGTTGGATACTATTGCAAGGAGTCCAGTAAAAACCAAAGGTTTTACACTTGGAGGTCTTAAGAATAGTCTTGATGAAATTTTATTTGATGCTAGATTAGCAGCACGTACTGGTGATCCTAGCAAGAGTGTTGCTTCTAGGTTCCAAAGACTTGTCGGTGGTGGTGCTAATGCTAAAGGTAAACTTGTAAACACTGCTGGTGCTATCAAGCAGCAGGGTACGTTGTTTATGCAGGGCATCACTGGTGCTCAGGATGCAAGTGTTCTCCGCACCGCAGGTCGTCCCTTCCCAAACATTGCACGTGGTGCTGGTAGTCTTGCAGATGAAGCAGGTGGTTTCTTCCGTGCTGGTAGAAACATTAGAACTGGTATTGGTAACATTGCTTCTGGTAAAGCCCTCAAGGATCTGTTCGCCAGTCTGAGTAAATTAAAAATAAAACCAATTCTTTCCCTGGCAAAGATTTTCAAGGCATTACCTGGACAAATTTTAAGTATTGCTAAGGGTGCTAAGGGTCTTGTCGGTACCTTAGCAAGTGCTGCTAAGAGTGGTATCTTAAACTTTAACCTTGGCAAAGCTCTTGCAGGTGCTGGCAAGGGACTTGCTGGTGGTGCTAGTGCAGTTCTTAAAGGTGGTAAGTCTGTACTTGGTGCTGGACTTGGTGCTGCTGGTAATGTTGTTAAGGGCACGGGAAATCTTATCAAGAGCACTGGTGGTATACTGAGTAAAGGTATCGG
>NZAX01000078.1 GCA_002687665.1 Flavobacteriaceae bacterium | reverse complement strand
ATTGATATTTAGATTACATTTATGTGCTTCTATTGATGTTGCAGCTTTTACTTTAAAAGTATAATTAATTAGTATGGTTGCTTCACATATATTTTTCTATTTATCCGTTATATCTAATTAGTTTAGCATTATGAAATATTTAAAATGGCTTTGGTTAGTATCAGTTTTGGCTTTTATAGTATACTTTGTAAATGAATGGCATGAAAGAGGTTTTGATTCTGTCTTGTTTGCATCAGGGATTGGTCTTTTAGTTGCAGGTATTGGATTTTTATCAAAGAAATAAATCCAAATTAACCTTGCAGCAGATCTTCATTATTTAACATTACCATTTTGTATTAGTATTTCATTACTTCTTGTTTTTGTTATTTATTCCTAGTTTAATGAATTGAGGTATACTAAATCACTTTCTCCCATGCTCCACTAATTACTGATTTCTCAAGAGCTTCTAGAATGGCGACTCCATGTAATATATTGCTGTGTTCTCTAGGCTCTTTACCTGTTCTAAACATATTAATCATATCAATATCATTCTTTCCTGGAATTTTTTTATTAATTTTTGGTTTGACCTCCACAAAACCATTTTCTAATTCCACAAAAGTTTGCCATCCTCTATTTTTTTTTGAAAAAATAATTGTAACCATCATACCATCGTCAAAAATCATATTTGCACTGCCAGTTTTATCAATCTTATTTACCCTGACTTTATCTACTTTATTTTCAAAAATATAGATCAAAGGTTCGATTAAATGAGGTCCATAAAAGAAAACCCCTCCATATTTTGATTCTAAATCAATTGGTCCATAAGCAATTACACGCTTAATTTTTCCCATCTTAGTGATTTGCCGTTTAAGATCCATGGTTGAAAAACTATTGGCAACAGAACTGTATGAAGTTACGGGTGTATTTAATTTACGCGCCAGTGCCAAAAATTTTTCTCCCTTTACTTTTCTGTAACAAAAAGGCTTATCAATAAACATTGGAATACCTTCCTCCAAAAAAGGTAAAGCTGCGTCTAAATGATATTTTCCGTGGCGGTGGTCAACAATTAATGCATCAATTTTACCCAACATTTCATTGGGGTTATTTACCATATTTGGAATATTCCCTTTTTTCATTGCTTTTTTAGCAAAATTCTCTGTCTCTCCCCATACATACTTGACCCTTACCCCTGGAAATAACTTATCGATATTAAACAACTTTCCAAATGCCGCAGTATGAGAATTTTCAGCACCAATAATCCCAATGATCAAAGGTTTTATGCTTTTTATACCATCATCTAATAATGATCGGTTTGCGAACGTATTGAAAGTATTGGAGGCCATTATTGAAAAAAGACTTGCCTTTAATGTTTTTTTTACAAATGATCGTCTAGAAAAATTATTACTCAAAGACATGCTCTTTTATATTTTCATTTCCCATCCTTTTTCATATTCCCGACTCCAATATTTCATAGCATCTTTGTCGTTAATAATATGCCCATTTTTACTATCAATATCCAACGATCTCCCAACCCGATAGGCAATATTTCCCAATTGAACTAGTAAAGTACTTTTGTGTCCAGAGTCTATATCTGAGTTAAGTTCTGTATCATTCAAAATCGCTTTAAACATATTTTGAATATGTAGAGAATCCAAATATTGGGATGGATTAACAGTATTTCTTGGATCTATTTTTTTATCAAATTTTTCTTCATGAACTATGTTGTTATCTAAATCATAAATTTTGTAACTATTTCCACCAGGAATATTTAAGCTTCCATTTTCACCATAAAAAACTACACCAACAGAACTTCCTTCACTATGTTTTCCATTACAACTTCTCGATTCCCAAGTCATAGAAGTACCATTCTTAAAATCCAAATTTATTAATTGAGTATCCGGAGTTTCCCAGTCATCTTTATATCTATATCTTCCGCCATTTGAACTTACTTTAGTTGGATAATCAACATCCATTCCCCATCTCAATAGATCAATCATATGAGTACCATTATTAAGTGCCTCTCCTGTTCCCCAATGCCAGTGCCAGTGCCAATTATAATGAATAAGATTGTCTTTAAAATCTTTTCTGGGGGCAGGACCCTGCCATAGTCCCCAATTAAGCCAACTTGGAGGGTCTACTTTTTTTCCGATCCCAATTGAGGGCCTGTTGTTTGAATACCATCCTCTACCGTAATAAACTCTTCCGATTGCTCCACTCTTAATTGCAGAAATACCCTTTATTACATTTGGCCAAGATCTTCTTTGATTTCCCATTTGAACTATCTTTTTGTAATAGTTTGCAGCCTTTACCAATACCTCTCCTTCTTTAGGATTATGACTGCATGGTTTTTCAACATAAACATGCTTTCCAGCTTGCATTGCTATTAATGAAGCAGGGGCATGCCAATGATCAGGAGCTGCAATGACAAGAATATCAATATCTTTACTTTCTAATGATTTTCGAAAATCTACAAAACCATGTGCTCTTACCTCTTGAATTTCATTTAATCCACTAACGCATTTTGATACTGCCCTAGAATCAACATCACATACATGAATTACATCACAACTGTCTTGTCTGGCAAAATTATCAGCTAATCTTGCACCTCTACTATTTACACCCATTACAGAAACATTAAATCTGTTATTGGATCCAATTATTCTTTCATAACTCTTAGCAGAGAATTGAGGCAAAACACCACCAACTGAAAACATTGTAGTACTCAAAGCCCCATTTTTAATAAATGATCTTCTTGAAATTAATTTACGATTCATAGTCTGTATGGTTAACTTAAAATTATACTTTAAACTTTAACAACATATTTACAGGTTAATATTGACCTTCTCTAATTTTTTCACAACCTTTAAATATAATCATTCTGAAAATAAACCTAAAATGAGGAATAATCCTCCAAAAATATAGAGATAACAAGTCTAAATCAGAGAAATAAGCCTAAAAGCAAATTAAAAACTTAGGATGCAATTAGATCGTCTATTTTAATAGCTGTTATCTGGTAGTTGTATTCCGTAGATTTAATCTATAACTATATCAATTTTAACATCCTTGAACTAAGGGTGTAAATAATTGGTTTTGTAATATTGCTATAAATCAACAAAAAATGAATCGAAATACATTTATTAAAAACACTGCTATTATTGGAGCTGGTGGAATGTTTCTTCCCAATCTAAAAGGTTATGCACTCTCAAAATCCTCTCTAGACATTTCAGCCAATGACCAAATCAATATAGGAAGTATTGGAATAAACGGTATGGGATGGGGAAACACACTAAAAGCAATTGGAGTTCCTGGAGTAAATCTTGTAGCAGTATGTGATGTAGATCAAAATGTCATCCAAAAAAAATTGAACGACAAAGCTGTTGCTCCTATAAAAGACAAAATCAGGGTTTACAATGACTACCGAAAGATGCTTCAACAAAAAGACATTGATGTGGTCTATATCGGGACACCCGACCATTGGCATGCGTTAATGATGATCGATGCAGCAGCAGCCGGAAAACACGTATATGTTGAAAAACCAATTGGAAACTCCATAGCAGAATGTAAAGCAATGGTCGCTGCACAAAAGAAATACGGAAGTATAATTCAGGTTGGTCAATGGCAAAGAAGCTCAACTCATTTTCAAGAGGCTATGGCATTTGTTCACAGTGGTAAGCTGGGGCCAATCAGAACCGTTAAAGTATGTTGTTATCAGGGATGGATGCGCCCTCAACCAAAAGTAGCAAACAGTGAACCACCCATAGGTGTTGACTATGATGCTTGGTTAGGACCAGCTCGCAAAAAACCTTTTAACGCTAGTAGATTTCACTTTCATTTTAGATGGTTTTGGGATTATGCTGGAGGTTTAATGACCGACTGGGGGGTACATTTGCTCGACTATGCATTGATTGGTATGAAGGCGACTGTTCCCAAAACTATAGTTGGTTTGGGAGGTAAGTTTGCCTATCCAGGTTTGAGTCAGGAGACTCCCGACACTCTGACAACGCTATACGAATTCGATCAGTTCAACTTAGTTTGGGATTCTGCCATGGGAATCGATAATGGTTCTTATGGAAGAGATCATTGTATTGCTTTTATTGGAAACAATGCAACTTTGGTTTTAGACAGAGGAGGTTGGGAAGTTATTGAAGAAAAAAGAAGTAAAAATAAGGTCCTGATCCCTTTACAAAAGAAATCAAACAATGGTCATAAGCAACACCAGTTCAATTTTATGCAAGCCATAAGAGAGAACAAACCAGAAATATTGAATTGTAATGTAGAGGATGCTGCACAAGTTGCTATAGTTGCTCAAATGGGAAATATATCATTCAGAGCAAGTCAAAAATTAAATTGGTTGGATGAGAAAAATCAATTCGACGATCCAAAAATAAATAATGCGTACCTTGCCAAAGAATATTTTAACGGTTATAAACTACCCGAATTTGACCAATCTTCTTAATGAAAAAAATAATATCCACAGCACCCGGAAGGGTATGTCTGTTTGGAGACCACCAGGACTATCTTGAACTCCCAGTTATCGCATGTGCCATCGATCGCATGATGCAAATTGAAGCCGAAGAAAACGGAAAAAACTACTTTGAGATCGATATGCCCGATATGGGTCAAGTAAGAAATATACCCCTGAATCAAAGCTTTGATGAAATTGAAAGAGGTGATTTCCTAAAAATTGCACTCAAAGTCCTAAAGAAAAGAAAGATNGTTCCAGATAAAGGNTATCATTTAACTATCAAAAGCAAGATTCCTATCAATGCAGGTTTATCTAGCTCTTCGGCATTGACAATTGCATGGATTCAGTTTATTATCGCTGCTTTTTCAAATAGATCTTTTTCTCCCAAAGAATTGGCACTTCTTGCTTATGAAACTGAGGTGATCGAACCCGGGTCCTCAGGAGGAAAAATGGATCAATTCACTATTGCTATTGGTGACACTATTTTTCTAGATACCAATACAGATCGTGTTGAAAAATTTAATGATNTAAANCTAGATTTGGTTGTGGGCGTTTCGGGTTTGTCCAAAGATACATTTGGAACCCTATCCCATCTAAAAAGTAATGCATGGAAAGCTATTAATCAGGTTAAATCGAAAATNCCAGAATTTGANATTGCCTTAACAAATCCAAATGAGCTAAANAAAAATCTAGCATTNGTCGAAACTTCACTTAAGCCATTTTTCTATGCAGCNGTTTGTAATCATGATATNACTAAAAANGCNCTAAAAACANTAGAAGAAAAGAGTTTAAATACTAAACTTTTGGGGNAACTGATGAACGAACANCACCATCTACTCAAATCNTACCTNAAAATNACACCACCTTTAATGGATAAAATGATTGATGCGGCAAATGAATCAGGTGCTTTAGGCAGTAAAATTGTTGGGTCGGGTGGAGGGGGTTGTATAGTTGCAATTGTTCAAAAACAGAAACAAAAACAAATTATTGAAGCAATCAAAGCCACTGGTGCAGAGGATGCTTTCGCAGTAAAAATTACAAAAGGAGCTACTTTAAATTAAATCACTAATGACTGAAAATATAATCATTTTAGCTGGAGGGGCTTCCTCTCGAATGAAAAACTCAGTGGATCAAAATCTATCTCAAGAAAAGGTTGCCCAAGCCAACAAACTCAGTAAAGGCTTGATTGAATTGAATGGAAAGCCCTTTATAAGTTACTTGTTGGAGAATATTTTAAAAGTAGAATTCAAAAATGTTTACATCATTACAGGAGAAAATTCCCAGATGTTTCGTCAAGCTCTTGAAAACAACCCGAAATTTAGGGATCTTAACATAAAATTTGCTATTCAACACATCCCCAAGGGACGCTATAAACCTTATGGAACTGCAGATGCTTTGCATCAGTGCATTGTTCAATATCCAAAACTGAAAGAAGATTCATTTTGTGTTTGCAACAGTGATAACCTGTACTCGTTAAATGCCCTAATGAATCTCAAAAATAGTAATTCACGCCAAGCAATTTTGGCTTATGATATAGACAAGTTAAATTATCCTAAAGAAAGAATTGCTCGTTTTGCAGTGATGAAGTTTGATCATGATTACAATCTGACAAGTATAGTCGAAAAGCCAGAACCTGACCAAATAAGGAATTTCACAGATAAACATCGGAAAATCAGGGTTAGCATGAATATCTTTTTATTTGACGGGAAACTATTTTTCAAATATTTGGAAAATTGCCCTGCTCATCCTATCAGAGACGAAAAAGAGTTACCCACAGCTTTGATGAATATGATACTAGACAATCTAAAGGTTAACGGAATACCCATAGCTGAACATGTTCCAGATTTGACATCCAAAAATGATATTTTAATGATGGAAGAATACTTAAGCAAAAGCTAAATTTATAATTTTAAATTCAGATCATTTCAAGCTATATTTGTTTTAGTAAATCATAAAATTCATATTAAATAATACCAACATGGCTAACCACTTATCCTATAGATCTGGTAACCCAGTTTTAAGCAAAAATACTTTTACAAGGAGTTCTGACATAACAGACACCATGACCATAAATGGAACAGTCAATAAGACTGCAATCAGTTTATTGTTATTAGTCGGTACTGGCTATCTGACCTTTAACTCCATCAATCCTGGGCTACTTATTGGCTGTGGCATTGGAGGTTTCATTGTAGCCATAGTCACTGTTTTCAAAAAGGAATGGGCACCTATTACCGTTCCCCTTTATGCCATATTGGAAGGTGCTTTATTGGGTGGGATATCGTATATGTATAACAGTCTTTACGATGGTATTGTTACAGATGCGATTTTTCTTACCGTAGGTATTTTATTATCACTACTGGTTGCTTATCGATCGGGATATATCAAACCTACCGAAAATTTTAAATTAGGAATTTTTGCTGCGACAGGAGGGATCGCCATTGTCTATTTAGTAAATTTTGTGATGGGGTTTTTTGGCTCTGGCATG
>NZAX01000077.1 GCA_002687665.1 Flavobacteriaceae bacterium | reverse complement strand
AAATTTATCATTCTTAATAAAGTTTGTAACTTATTGATTTACAGCAACTAAACATGTTAATATTTTTTTGAACTTATTAAAAGAATTTGTAAATTGCATTCAAATCAAAAGCAGTGAAAAATAGTTTAACCTCTTTTTGCTTTTTAGTTTTTTCATTAGTTTTCTTTGAAGGTGTACCACACCAATCCTCTCAACTCCTAGATTTTCATACTACTCAAAATACCGATGATACTTTTAATATTATCTATGAAAACAGCACCTTATTCATTAAAGGAGTTAATGTCTATGGAAATCTCAAGATTTATTCAATAATTGGCAACATGATCATTGATTTGAATATTCAAAATTTTTCAAAAGTTGTTATTCCAATTACCCTAGAGAAACAAAATATGTATATCATAAGAATAGAGACTATAGACAATAGAATTTATACACACAAAATTGTTGCTCATTAACTAAGGGCTATAATTAGGGGCCTCTTTGGTTATGCTAATGTTGTGTGGATGACTTTCTTTAATTCCAGAGGCAGTTATTGTAACAAACTTACCATTTTTCTGAAGACTCTTTATGTCTTTAGTGCCACAATAGCCCATCCCCGCTTTTAGGCCTCCAATAAATTGGTGGATACTTTCATTCAAGTCTCCTTTGTAAGGGACTCTGCCAACAATCCCCTCAGGAACCAACTTTTTAATGTCATCCTCAACATCCTGAAAATATCGATCTTTACTACCTTTTTTCATTGCCTCAACAGAACCCATACCACGATAGGTTTTAAATTTTCTACCCTCAAAAATGACCGTTTCTCCTGGCGATTCTTGAGTTCCTGCTAAAAGTGATCCCAACATAACAGAATCTGCTCCAGCAGCAATTGCCTTGGGGATATCCCCCGTGTAACGAATGCCTCCATCAGCAATGATTGGAATATCAGAACCATTCAAGGCATTGTATACCTCAGAGATAGCTGAGAGTTGAGGATAACCCACACCTGCAATTACCCTAGTAGTGCAAATGGACCCAGGACCAATTCCAACTTTAACTCCGTCTGCGCCCATATCAACTAGATACTTGGCAGCTTCTCCTGTTGCAATATTACCCACTACCACATCTAAATCTGGATAAGTATCTTTTAAATTTTTAAGAGCAACAGCAACTCCCTTGGAGTGACCATGAGCAGTATCGATGACTACTGCATCCACATTGGATTTGACCAAGGCAGTAGTTCGCTCTAACAAATCGGCAGTTACACCAACAGCAGCAGCTACGCGCAACCTGCCTAACTCATCCTTATTGGCTTTGGGCTTTGCCCTGTGTTTTGTAATATCTCTGAACGTAATTAACCCTACCAAAACATTCTTGTCATCAACTACAGGCAATTTTTCAATTTTATGTTTTTGAAGAATAACCTCAGCCTCCTCCAGTGAAGTCCCTTCCTTGACAGTAATTAGATTATCAGAAGTCATAACCTCTGAAATGGGTCGGGCATCATTTTTTTCAAAACGCAAATCCCTATTAGTAACTATTCCCAACAAACGGATTTGATCATCAACTATGGGAATTCCCCCAATTTTATATTGGGACATATTTTCTTTTGCATCTTTGACAAAAGAATTAATGGTCAAAACGACAGGATCAATGATCATTCCAGACTCAGCTCTTTTTACAGTTCTCACTTTGTTGGCTTGATCCTCAATAGTCATATTTTTATGCAACACACCAATTCCGCCCTCTTGGGCCATAGCAATGGCCATTCTGCTTTCAGTGACGGTATCCATCGCTGCTGACACAATCGGAACATTTAAATCAATATTTCTTGAGAAATTCGAAGTTATGGAAACCTCTCTAGGAAGAACTTCTGAATAAGCAGGGACCAACAATACATCATCGTATGTAAGGCCTTTACCAACAAATTTATCGGAGAGTTCCATTAGCAATTAATTTAAAACTAATTGCATGCAAATATAGGGAAATAATTAACCAATTTTCCTTACAGCTAAATATATGTATGAATCGTCCTGTAACAAATTAGACTATTATTTCGCATTATTTCTGATTCTAAAACCACTAAGCTGTTGCAGGAAGCATTATAAAAAGGGAGTTTACAATTTATTAGTGAACAAATGATCCTTCTTATGAATATTAATAAACACGATTAATTTCTTAATATGCAATTAATCTTAATTATAATTTCTTGCTTTTATTTAGATTTAGTCAAAATAAATTTAGAAATTCGCATTGTTATTTGAAAATACTTTATAAATTTGTCTTAAACTTATTTAGACTAATTATAAATTATAACCAATTAAGAAATGAAATCTATTGTTAAAGTAACTCTATTATTGTCAATAATATTTGTGGCATGCGAGACAGAAACTGAATTAGTAGAAATTCCAGATTCAATTATTCAAAATATAGCTGATCAGGCTGCTACTAAAGCTGCAAATGCTGCTGCAACTGCTGCTGCTAATGCGGTTGCATCTACTGTTGATGAGGCAGCTGAAACAGCTGTGAATAATGCATTTCAGGAGCAAGCTGAGGCGAATGAAAATCAAGTAAATAATGACCCCCTCCCCCCTTCTGAATATGAATTTACCAGAAATGGTGTATCTACAGTATACTACACCGGACAAACTACCCGCCTAAAAATGGCTGGTGAGCTACATGCAGCGTTTAGTGATCCGACCAAAACTGAAGCCGATATCCTAGCAATGTTTAATGACGGAACTGGTTTTTCAGACACCTCGCTCACAGGAAAAAATGTAGGTGGTAAAACTGGTGCAAGTAGCTACGCATCTACTACTGTTAAACCTCAAATACAAGCCTTTATTACAAGGGTTGTTAACGATGTATTTCCCAATTATAATAATGACGCCTCTAAAGGCGTAGCAGGAAAACTCACTGACCCAGGTGGTAGAACAGTTCACATAGATGCTAAAGGGTTCGAAATGAATCAAATTTTTACCAAATCACTTATGGGTGCTTTAGTTACCGATCAAATAATTAACGGTTACTTATGGAGAGGTAAGCTTGATGCGGGTACTAACATTGCTAATAATGATAATGGGGTATATGAATATACATCCCCTGGTGCATCAGCACCTAATGTAACTAAAATGGAACATTATTGGGATGAAGGTTTTGGATACCTTTATGGTGAGAGTGATCAATACTCTGAGAATGTTTCAGGAGGTGTTCTGGTAGCTAAATATTTGGCTAAAAATGACATACCTGGAGATGATAAACTTATATATGACGCCTTTAAGCTTGGAAGAGCTGCCATTGTAGCTAAAGATTACGAATTGAAAGACAAACAGGCTAAGATTATAAAAGTTGCATTGTCAAAAGTAATAGGATATAGGGCAGCATATTATTTAAGGTCCGGAGGAAGTAAAATTGACGCTGGAACAATGGCTGATGCATTACATGCATTATCTGAAGGATATGGCTTTGTTCTCTCTCTCCAATTTACAATGAATGAAGATGGGGACCCTTATTTCACCAATGCTGAAGTTAATAAAATGCTTGAAGATTTGGAAGCAGGAGATGGGTTTTGGGATAGGACGTCTACTGAGTTAAATGCAATGGCAGATCAAATTGACGCTGCATCTGGTCTAAACACAAAATAGTAAAAAACGCCCCAGATAAATAAAGTTAATTTTCTATTCATTAAGTTATTGGGTCAGCTATTGCAGACCCAATAACTTTTAAATTTTTAGTAAATGAGACATTATAAAATACTATCAATTTTAGTTTTAAGTTTTTTAATTCTTTCTATTGCATGTAGTAAATCTGATGAAGATGACTCATCAACATCAGAAATTACATACAATCAAAGTCAAACTGAAGATATTAACCAAGAGGACTCTTCCGAGGGGACAGAAGATGATCAATCAGGGAATGACAACTCATTTGATCGAGTAAAAATGATGACTTTTATTACTGAGGAAATTATTATACCGTCTTATGATAATTTGAATACAAGTCTAACTGAACTGAAGGAATCTTATGAGCTATTTAAAATTAATATTACTGAACACAACCTTGAAGAATTAAGAAACAAATGGCTTAATTCATATAAATTGTGGCAACATGTTGAAATGTATAATATTGGAAAATCGATGGAAGATTATTTAATATTTAGGTCAAACATATATCCCGTAGATACAGTAAGAGTAAATCAGAATATTGATAATGGTGAATATGATTTAGAAAACCCTAATAACTATGCTGCCCAGGGATTTCCGACTATGGATTACTTGCTCTATGGAATAGACAATGACCCAGTCAAGGTAATTGACCATTACAAAGAAAATAACAAGTTAATGAATTATTTAGGAGCCCTTATCGAGGATTTAGCAGCTAATGTAAAAACTGTAAATGATGACTGGAATCAGGTAAAAAACGAATTTGTAAATTCAGTTGATAATACTGCATCATCAAATTTAAATATGATGGTCAATGATTTTATTTATTATTATGAGAAAGGATTTAGGGCTAATAAATTTGGAATTCCAGCTGGTGTTTTTTCCGGTGGAGCGCTTCCAGATAGGGTTGAAGGTTTTTATAGCAAAAACTTCTCAAAGGTTTTTGCTTTAGAGGCTATGACCTCAATAAAGAAATTTTTTAACGGGGAATCATACAAAGATGACGATTTAGAAGGACTTGGTTTAAAATCATACCTTGATTTTGTTGAGAAAGGCAAAGAAGAATTACTATCTGATAAAATAAATGCCCAATTAATAGATGCAGAGAAAAGTATCAATGATTTAGATAATAATTTGTCTGGTCAAATTGAATCTGACTTGATCAAAGTCCTTAAAACTTATGATGAAATTCAAACTGCGGTTGTTCTGCTTAAAGTTGATATGCTTCAAGCTTTAAATATTGCTGTTGACTATGCTGACGCAGATGGAGATTAATATTAAAGCAATTGTATTCAAAATTTTATTCATCAAAAAAATATTTAAGCCAATCGGTTAGTGCTGCACCACTTGCAGTTTTTAGAATTTGTTTTGGCCTAATGATGCTTTTCAGTATTATTAGATTTTGGGCGAAAGGATGGATTGAAAAACTTTATATCGACCCAGTATTTCATTTTAAATATTATGGTTTTGAGTGGGTAACTGACCTAGGAAGTAATATTTATTTACTTTTTATCATTTGTGGATTAAGTTCATTTTTTCTGATTCTTGGTCTATATTACAGGGCTGCGATAATTATTTTTTTTCTTTCTTTCACCTATATTGAACTTATTGATAAAACAACTTATTTAAATCACTACTATTTTGTTAGTATTTTATCTTTAATTCTTTGCTTTATTCCGGCAAATGCTTATTTCTCATTAGATAACTTCAGAAATAAGATAACATATCGGTCTGTACCAAGATTTTACATCACTTCGATTCAAAGCTTTATAGTAATTGTTTATTTTTTCGCAGGTATTGCAAAGTTAAACTCAGATTGGCTAATAGAGGCTCAGCCACTTAGCATATGGATTTCTTCAAAATATGACTTTCCAATTTTTGGTAATTATATTTTTCAAAAGAAAATAACCCACTACTTGATGAGCTGGGGTGGGATGTTCTATGACCTTTCCATACCATTTTTACTTTTATCGAAACGTTTACGATGGTTTGGATTTACTTTAGTTATTATATTTCATTTATTAACAGCATTTTTATTTCCAATTGGAATGTTTCCGTACATTATGATTTTGTCTTCCCTGATTTTTTTCTCCGCTGATTTTCATAAAAATATTATTGGATATTTACGTCACTTATTCAAACAATTTCTACCTGATAACTCAAAGATTAAATCACAAATAAATTTAAGAGCTAATTACAATAGTTTAAAAAGAACAATGTTTTCAATAATTTCATTGATAATTATAATACAAGTTATTTTTCCTCTCCGGTATATTTTTTATCCAGGTGAATTGTTTTGGCACGAGCAGGGATACCGATTTTCTTGGAGGGTAATGTTAATGGAAAAAAGAGGATACACTCAATTTAGAATTATTGATAGTGTTACAAAAAAACAATTTTATGTCAACAATGATGAATTCTTAACTGAATTTCAAGAAAAACAGATGAGTTTTCAGCCCGATTTTATTCTAGAATTCGCCCATTATCTAGGAGATTTTTATAAAAAAAAGGGGGTTGAAAACATAAAAGTATGTACTGACAGCTATGTCGCTTTAAATGGTAGAAAAAGTCAACAATTCGTTGACCCAGAAATAAATCTCCTAGATTACAATGATAGTTTTTTAAATAAACAATGGATATTGCCTTTTAATGATGAGATTAAGGGTTTTTAGTTTAATGCTTCTTTTATTTAATCAAATTTTTTGTCAAGATCTAATAAGACTTGAGCTAAAAAACGACAGCCCATTTATGCCCAAAGATCAAAATAGTGTAAAAATATATGACTCTAAAATTGGTCTAATTAAGGAAGCTAAAATTGGCTCAATTGTTGAAATAGATATTTTTCAATATCCTACTAAGCTTTATTTTTACTTAGAAGGATTCCCTGTTACTGAATTTATTTTAAAAGACAAACAGACAAATCAACCGATTTCCATAGTTATAAATAAATCAAATGAGCTTAATGAAGTAGTTTTAAATTCTGAGAGAAAAAAAGTTTTTAACCTTACAAGACTTAGTGATTTTGAAGGAACTTCAATTTATGCTGGAAAAAAAACAGAAGTAATTCAGGTTGGACAATTAACTGCAAATATTGCCTCTAATAATTCTAGACAAATTTACGCCCAAATTTCAGGACTAAACATTTATCAAAATGACGATGCAGGTCTTCAATTAAATATTGGTGGTAGAGGGCTTGATCCCAATAGAACTTCAAATTTTAATACCAGGCAAAATGGCTATGATATCAGTGCTGATGTTTTAGGCTACCCTGAAAGTTATTACTCTCCCCCTGCAGAAGCTGTAAAAGAAATTCAAATTGTAAGAGGAGCTGCATCACTTCAATATGGGACTCAATTTGGAGGACTTGTAAACTTCAAATTAATTGAACCAAATCCTAGCAGAGGATTTAATTTTAAAACTAGAAACACTTACGGAAGCAACAATCTCTTTACAAACTTTTCCCAAATTAGCGGAAAGATAAAATCATTTTCATACCTAAGCTATTTTAATTTCAAAAGCGGAGATGGTTTCCGTTCNAATAGNAGGTTTAATTCAAGGAATTATTTNTCACAATTTAAATATGATTTCAATTCAAAAACTTCTATAAAATCAGAATTTACATTTTTAAATTATTTGGCTCAACAGGCAGGNGGGTTAAGTGATGATATGTTTTATAAAGATCCCTTTCAGAGTAATAGGGAACGAAACTGGTTTGGTTTAAATTGGTTTCTATATCAAACTGTTATTAATCATTCTTTCTCTAAAACAAGTAACATTNAATTCCAACTATTTGGTCTAAAAGCAAAAAGAAAAGCTTTAGGCTTCAGAAGCAATAGAGTTAACCANATCGATCCNGGTNAAGAGAGAGATTTAATCTATGGGAATTTCAATAATTATGGTTTTGANACAAGATGGTTAAGTNAATATTCATTTTTAGGAAAAAAGGTTATTTTTTTAGTAGGTAATAAATGGTATTATGCAAAAAATGACTCAAAACAAGGTGCAGGAAATNATACAATNGGACCTGACTTNAATTTTTANAACNCAGATTTCCCCGACTACCCNAGTCAGTCGTTTTACTTTTACCCAAACAAAAATTTAGCTTTTTTCTCTGAACATATTTTTTANATNAATGACAATTTTTCTATTACNCCTGGTNTAAGGTATGAGATAATTGACACTAAAAGTGATGGTAACTACAGAAAAATAAATTTTGATGCAGCTGGCAATGTAATACAAGATTTAACTCTTTTTGAAAACCTCAATAATAAGNGAAATTTTTTCTTANTTGGNNTTGGCGTCAATTATAAAATTNATAATGGATTTGANNTATATATNAATGCCTCAGAAAACTATCGCTCGGTAACATTTGCAGATATTAGTATTTTTAATCCAGCNTTTATTATTGATCCAAANATTAAGGATGAAGATGGAATAACGGCAGATATTGGAATCAGAGGTAAANTAAAAAACTATTTATCATTTGATACAAATTTTTTCTANCTANNATANAATGATCGAATNGGTTTTACCCCNGTTGTAGANAAATATTTTAGNGTTAAAAGNCAAAGGGGTAATGTTGGAGANGCACTTATTATNGGGGTTGAGTCCTTNACTGAGTTAAATTTAGACAGANTNATTTGGAAAAACAATGCATCTATTGACCTTTCTTTGTTTTTCAATTTCTCGACTATCAATTCTGAGTATGTAAGATCGGACGAACCAGGAATTGAAGGCAAAAAAGTCGAGTTTATACCTACGCATAATTACAAACTAGGAACAAGGTTTGGTTTTAAAAACTTTTACACGAGTTTTCAGCTGACAAGTGTAGGAGAACAATTTTCTGATGCCTCTAATGCTGTGGAGGGCACTTTAAGTGGAGTAATAGGTAAAATTCCTAGTTACCAAATCATTGACTTTTCGGCAAATTATCTCTTTGGAAAATTTAAAATTGAAACCGGAATTAATAACCTAGCCAATGAAGTTTATTTTACTAGAAGAGCTACAGGATATCCCGGTCCAGGAATAATACCCTCCCCTCCAAGAAACTATTATTTAACAATTCAATTTAAACAATAGATAAACTTTCAAAACTATAATTTCAGGCAATTAACATAAGTGATATGAATATGAGAAATTATTTTTTTTACACATTAATTTTAGCTTTTATAATAAGTTGCTCAAAAGAAAAAAACACCACCAATGACACAAGTTCATCTAACATTTGGAATGGTCCTGTAAAATTTTTTGAAAAGAAAGACAACACTAACCAACTTGAAAAAGGTAATCAAGATAGTATTACTGAAAACGTAATTATAACAAGAGGCAATAG
This sequence comes from Flavobacteriaceae bacterium, assembly GCA_002687665.1. Classification (GTDB taxonomy): domain Bacteria; phylum Bacteroidota; class Bacteroidia; order Flavobacteriales; family Flavobacteriaceae; genus UBA8316. The sequence goes on along the minus strand of NZAX01000077.1, from coordinate 991 downwards.
TGGAGGTCAAATTTTTAACATTGCAAAAGAAAATGAAGCAGATAAATATAAAAGTCCAATAGGAACTGAGTGGGCTATTGGAAGTTTAAATCAAATAGATTCTCTTGTTTTCAAAGATTTTCGTTTGGCGGTGAAACCACAATACGTTGTTGGTAAGAAATTAGTTTTACACCTTATTGAGGAAGACATTTATCTTAGTGTTGAGTTTAAGTCATGGTCAAGCGGAAAAAAAGGAGGATTTTCATATGAGAGGAGTACGGAAGAATAAGAGTTTAAATATATATATAATTTGATCAATTTTCTTTTAAATAGACCAATCGCTCAAGTCTATTTAACTCTTTTTCATCCACATACTTACCAATCTCACGTCTAAATTGTGTTATATTTTTATATGGCCTGTATTCAATGAATTCATGAGCCATCTTGTTTCCAACACCAGGTAAATTTTTAATATCGGATTCTTTAGAAGTATTTAATTCTACTGGAACAAACACATAATTTAAATATCGAAACACTTCGCTATCATCTACGTATTTTCCGATTTCTCGTTTAAACTCCTCAATGCTTGAATAGGGTCTATATTCCACGAATTCATGAGCCATTTTTTTTCCAACTCCTGGGATCATGTGAAAATCACTTTCATTTGCAGTATTTAGGTTTAACGGTAAAAAGACTTTTCTAAAAAGTTCTTCATTTTTATTCGCATCTAATAATAATATAAAATTGGAAAAATTTAAAAATGGTTGATTTGCTAATATATCATTTACCAAATCTGATGATAAGCCTAAGCCAACTAAATCGGATTCATTAGCAAGATTAACATTTAATACTAACTCAGGTTCATTTTGCTTTTCATCAAGCTTATTATTGTTTTGGTTTTTTTTGGATGAAGGTTCGTTGCACGATATTAGTATTGATTTTACTAACAAAAGACATATAAGACAATAAAGCTTATTTTTCATTGGTTTTGTTTTAAAATTAAAATGTATGA
>NZAX01000076.1 GCA_002687665.1 Flavobacteriaceae bacterium | reverse complement strand
AGATCATAAAACTACTGTCTAAAGGATAAAATGACAATTGGAATAATTTACTCAAAAAATAAAGCTGCCAAAAGGCAGCTTTAGATGTGTTTTGCTTATTAGTGTTGGAGCTCTTCTTCTCCTTCCTTTAATGGAATATGTTGCTGCACAAAATCCTCTTCATAACCTGGCTTGGAATAGTCATAAGCCCATCGGTGTACCTCCGGGATTTTTCCTTCCCAGTTACCGTGGATATGTTTGATCGGTGCTGTCCATTCCAGGGTATTGGAGCGCCAAGGATTTTGTTCCGTAGGTTTTCCGTAAAAGATACTGTAGATAAAATTATACAGAAAGACCAACTGAGCTGCACCTGCGATTAAAGCAAAAACAGAAATAACTACATTGATATTAGCCAAATCATCGAAATAAGGAAAAGCTGTGTTGGTATAATATCTTCTTGGAAGTCCTGCCATACCTATAAAATGCATTGGAAAAAAAACTCCATAAGCACAAACGGCGGTGACCCAAAAGTGTAAATAACCAAGATTTTTATTCATCATCCNTTTAAACATTTTGGGAAACCAATGATAGACTCCTGCAAAAAGNCCATAGAGTGCCGAGATACCCATTACTAAATGGAAGTGGGCTACTACAAANTAAGTGTCATGAACATTAATATCCAAGGTACTGTCCCCGAGTATAATTCCAGTCAAACCACCAGAGATAAAGGTAGAAACCAAACCAATTGAAAATAACATGGCTGGGTTTAGCTGAAGATTCCCTTTCCAAAGGGTAGTAATGTAGTTGAATGCCTTTACAGCTGAGGGGATGGCAATCAATAGTGTTGTAAATGTAAACACCGATCCAAGGAATGGATTCATTCCTGAAATAAACATATGGTGTCCCCAAACAATGGTGGACAAAAAGGCTATTGCCAAAAGGGAAGCGACCATTGCACGATAACCAAAAATAGGTTTTCTTGAATTGGTGGCAATAATCTCTGAGGTTATTCCCAGTGCTGGCAGCAATACTATATANACCTCTGGGTGACCCAAGAACCAGAAAAGATGTTCATAAAGTACTGGAGAACCTCCCTGATAATGCAGCACTTCACCTTGAATGAATATGTCAGAAAGAAAGAATGAAGTCCCAAAACTTCTGTCCATAATCAACAATAAACCTGCTGATAAAAGCACAGGGAAGGATACAACTCCGATNATGGCTGTTATAAAAAATGCCCAAATTGTCAAAGGCAATCGACTCATAGTCATTCCTTTTGTTCTAAGGTTAATTACAGTTACGATATAATTTAACGACCCCAAAAGTGAAGAGGCAATAAAAATCGTCATTGAAACCAACCATAGGGTCATTCCCAAACCAGAGCCTGGCTGCGCTTGNGGTAAGGCACTCAGNGGTGGATAAATGGTCCAACCAGCTGCGGCAGGCCCAGCCTCCACAAAAAGAGAAATTACCATGATGACACTTGAAAGGAAGAATAACCAATAGGAAATCATATTAAGTAATCCAGACGCCATATCTCGGGCTCCGATTTGTAATGGAATTAAAAGATTGCTAAAAGTTCCACTAAGCCCTGCAGTGAGAACAAAAAATACCATAATAGTGCCATGAATGGNAACCAGNGCCAAATATACATTAGGATCCATAACCCCGTCAGGAGCCCATTTACCNAGAAGAGCTGACATAATGCCCATGGGCTGCTCGGGCCAAGCCAATTGTAAACGGAACAATAAAGACATAGCGATCCCGATGATTCCCATGAATAATCCCGTAATCAAGTATTGTTTTGAGATCATNTTATGATCTTGACTGAAAATATACTTTGTAATGAATGTTTCTTTGTGATGATGCCCGTGATCCTCCTCTTCGTGTACTTGCGCTGCTGTTGACATGATCTTAAATTTATTTTAATAGATTATTGAATGACTTCAGCAAACGTTTGCTGGTTGGTCATCCATTTTTCAAATTCCTCAGGTGTTTCTACGACAATTTTCATTTGCATATTGTAGTGAGAAGCACCACAAATTTTATTACAAAGTAACAAATAATCGAAGACATAAGGCTCTAATGCTTCCTCACCTTTTGCAAGAAGCGCCTGACTATTTTCTCTTCTAATAGTATTGATCTTTTTAACCTTGGCCTTGATATAATCCGTTTGACGCATATCCTCTGTAGTTACTGTAGGAGTAAACGCAAATTCTGTTATCATACCAGGGACACAATTCATCTGTGCTCTAAAGTGGGGCATATAAGCCGAATGCAATACGTCTTGAGAACGCATTTTAAAAATGATTTCTCTACCAGCTGGCAGATGCAATTCCTGGACAACTACATCGTCGAAACCATTTGGGTCGGTAGCATCAATTCCGACAAGATTTTTTCCATCAAAATCTTGTAAAAATCTAACGTTAGCATCCCCTAATACACCGTCATCTCCTGCATAACGGGCTTTCCAATTAAACTGTTGAGCGTACAATTCAACTACAAGTGCATCGTCGTTTTCCTCGATAGTCATGATGTCTGTCCAGGTGTATAATCCATAAAGAATCAATCCAGCCAATGCGATCACAGGAATAATGGTCCATATGGCCTCCAAACGGTCGTTATCAGCATAGAATAGAGCTTTTTTACCCTTTTCACCTCTATACTTATAGGCAAAATAATGCAAAAGGGCCTGAGTGATGGTTTGAGTAAAAAAAATGATGGCAAATGAAATCCACATCAAATTGTCGTACTCTATACCATGTTCAGAAGAGGCATCAGGTAAAAGTACATCGCCCCATTTCCAAAATGAAAATAAGGTGATTGCATAGATGAATATTAAAAATGCGAACATTAACTGTCCATTCCAACGGTTGTCGTCATCGTCTGCTACCTGAGTGTTAGTTTTTTTAGGCTGAGACAATTCAAATATTTTTGTGATTTGCCAAAGGGCAATTGAGATTAACGCTAATACCGTAAGTGTTAATAAAATTGTCATTTATCTTACCATTAATTATTAATAGTGAAAGCGTTCACTCTCTCCTATGTAGGGATCCCCAGCTGCATCAAGCGGTGCTTTCGAAATTTCTTTAAATACAACAAATATGAATAACCCTAAGAAAAAAAGGAAAGCTCCAATCTCAGCAATTCCTATAAACCATTGATCTCCTACTGCTGAGGGCATGATCATATTAAATACATCTATATAGTGCCCCAATAGAATAACAACTCCTGCCATTACAATAAAGTAGTTGATTCGTTTGTAGTCACTGTTCATCAAAATCAACAAGGGAAAAATAAAGTTCATAACCAACATTCCAAAAAACGGAAGATTGTAGTCCTCAATCCTGGTTATAAAATATGTTACCTCTTCTGGAATATTGGAGTACCAGATGAGCATAAATTGTGAAAACCACAAATATGTCCAAAAAATACTGATCCCAAACATGAATTTTCCTAAATCGTGGATGTGACTGTCGTTTACTTTTTCTAAATAACCTTTGGATTTGAGATAGATCGCGATCAAGGCTATAGTTGTAATTCCAGAGACAAACATACTGGCAAAAACATACCATCCGAAAAGGGTACTGAACCAATGGGGGTCAATTGACATGATCCAATCCCATGACATCATTGATTCTGTTACGATATAAAATACCAAGAACCCCGCAGATATCCTGAAATTCTTTTTGTGATTAGACACGTCACTAGCTTGATCTTGAGCCAATGAAAATTTTCTCGAAAAATAGCGGTAGGTTACCCAACCAGCAATATAAAAAGCCGCCCTTGCAAGGAAAAAAGGGGTGTTTAAGAAGCCTGTTTTTCCTTGAATCAATTTATCATGTGCCACTACCTCGGGATCCATCCAGATAAAGAGATGATTAAAATGCATTCCAGAGAGCATGAGAATCACAAAAACTATAATTGCCCCAGGTAAAAGATAGGCTGTGATACCTTCCATAACTCTATATAGCACAGGTGACCACCCCGCCTGAGCTGCGCGATTTATGGCGTAAAAAGCTAGGGTACCTAGAGCGATCATCATAAAGAAAAATGCCGAAACATAAAGGGCAGCCCATGGTTTATTTTGTAGTTGGTGAAGCAGATGTTTACCGTGGTGATCTACTCCATGTCCGTCTCCATGAGCAGAGGTGGCTTCATGATTTTCGTCATTAGTAGTATTGGAATGTCCATCATTGTGACCTTCACCGTGATGAACATCAGCGACCATAGCAGTGGCTTCCTCAACGGTCTTTGGTGAAGTTAAAAAACCATATGTTAAACCAAAAAATCCAACAACCATCAAAATGATGGAGAAGTTTTTTAATTTATTTGTAAAAGTGTACATGCTATTTTCCAATAAATTATTTAATTAGGTTCTGTCTTAACTCCATAACATGCTGGGCAATTTGCCACCTTTCTGTTGCATTGACTTGTCCTGCATGAGAACCCATCGCATTTTTACCATACATTAAAACGTGGTAAATACTACCAGGAGTAATGTCACGTTCAGCATAACTGGGGACACCTAAATACTTTTCCCTAGTCATCAAAATACCCTGTCCATCGCCCTTGTTTCCGTGACACACAGCGCAGTATATCCCATATAATTCTTTTCCTTGTTTTAGGTTATCGATATTTACCTCAATAGGCGATTTTAAGTTCGCTTTAGCCAATTCGTAACCTTCATTAGAATCCAAATAATCGTATGGAATCCAACCTCTATTAACAGTACCTTCAACAGGAAGTTGTGCTTCAATACCATTAACAAAAGCATCCGAATCTGCATAGGTTTCATAACCTACGGGTTCGTACATATTGGGGAAATATTGATAGTTAGGTTTCGAGGGGTTGAAACACGACTGCATAATAAACAGCGGAACTAAAATCAGCCCAAAAGAAATAATTCTATTCATGATCGCTATTTATTTCTACAGTTTTAATATCAATAGCACCTGTTTCCTTCAACAGTGCTTTGAGATCTTTTTCGTTGTTATGTAGCCCAATTTCAATCAAAAACTTATCATCTGTAGTCAGTGGGTTTGGGTTTTCAGCTTCTTTAAAAGGCCACAATCTACTCCTAAGGTAAAAAGTGATAACCATCAAGTGAGCGGCAAAAAACACTGTCATTTCAAACATAATTGGTACAAATGCGGGCATATTTTCCAAATAAGAAAAACTGGGTTTTCCACCAATATTTTGAGGCCAGTCCTCTATCATAATATAATTCATCATCAAAATTGCAACCGAAAAGCCAATACATCCATAGATGAAGGCCATAATCGAAATTCGAGTTTCTTCCAGTCCCATGGCTTTATCCAAACCATGGACAGGAAAAGGTGTATAGACCTCTTCAATATGAAACTTTTTTTCGCGGATCGATTTTACAGCGGACAGTAATATATCGTCGTCGTCGTATAAAGCTTGTATTACTTGATTGCTGCTCATTATCCGTCTCTTAATTTTTTATACTTCTCTCCTGAGGATTTCAAAATTGTTTTTACTTCCGCCTGAGCAATAACAGGGAATGTTCTTGAATAAAGTAAAAATAACACAAAGAAAAATCCAATAGTTCCTATAAATATTCCTATATCTACAAATGTAGGTGAGAACATGGTCCATGAAGAAGGAAGGTAATCCCTGTGCAATGAGGTCACAATGATTACAAATCTTTCAAACCACATCCCTATGTTCACAACAATAGAAATGATAAAGGAAAACACAATACTTGTTCGCAATTTTTTAAACCACATAAATTGTGGTGAGAAAACATTGCAAGTCATCATCGACCAGTAGGCCCACCAATAGGGTCCGGTTGCTCTGTTGAGAAATGCATACTGCTCGTATTCTACCCCTGAGTACCAAGCGATAAACAATTCAGTAATGTAGGCAACTCCAACAATTGAACCAGTAATCATGATAACTATATTCATAAGCTCAATATGTTGAACTGTAATATAATCCTCTAAATTGGAAACTTTTCGCATGATGATCAAAAGAGTCTGTACCATAGCAAAGCCAGAAAAAATAGCTCCTGCTACAAAATAAGGAGGGAAAATGGTGGTATGCCATCCAGGTATTACTGAAGTGGCAAAGTCAAAGGACACAATTGTATGGACAGAAAGTACAAGTGGTGTGGCTAATCCTGCCAAAACCAATGATACTTCTTCAAAACGCTGCCAGTCTTTAGCCCTCCCCGACCAACCAAAACTTAAAAGACTATATATTTTCTTTTGAAAAGGTTTTATAGCTCGGTCCCGAATCATTGCAAAATCAGGTAGTAAACCTGTCCACCAAAAGACAAGAGATACCGACAAATAAGTAGATATTGCAAATACATCCCATAATAGTGGGGAATTAAAATTTACCCAGAGTGATCCAAAAGTGTTAGGAATAGGTAATGTCCAATAGGCTAACCAAGGTCGTCCCATATGAATGATCGGAAATAAACCCGCCTGTATAACTGAGAAAATCGTCATGGCTTCAGCAGACCGATTAATGGCCATTCTCCATTTTTGTCTAAATAAAAGAAGTACAGCAGATATCAAGGTTCCTGCATGACCAATACCGACCCACCAAACAAAGTTAGTGATGTCCCAAGCCCAGCCTACTGTTTTGTTTAAGCCCCAAGTTCCAATACCTGTTCCTATAGTATATGCGATACAACCAAGCCCCCAAAGGAAGGCAGTAAGGGCAATTCCGAAAACAATCCACCATTGACGGTTAGCATTTCCCTCCACTGGAGCAGCAACGTCTATAGTGACATCGTGATATGTTTTATCACCTGTAACTAATGGTTTTCNAATTGGTGCTTCGTAGTGAGATGCCATAAATATTAACTTTCTATTTTAATGTTTCGTCTGTATTTCTGACTTTAGTTTGATACATTACATTGGGTTTTGTTCCAACACTTTCNAGTAAGTGATACATTCTATCATCTTCTTTTAAGCTAGATACTTTACTTGTTTTATCATTAACGTCTCCAAAAACCATTGCTCCTGATGAACACGCATCAGAACATGCACATTTGAAATCACCATCCTTTATCTGTCTTCCTTCTAACTTAGCATCTAAAATAGTTTTTTGTGTCATCTGGATACACATAGAACACTTTTCCATCACACCTCTTGAGCGGACTACCACATCGGGATTAAGAACCATACGGCCCAAATCATTATTCATATGGTAATCGAATTCGTCATTTTTATTGTAGAGGAACCAGTTAAACCTTCTAACTTTATAAGGACAATTATTTGCGCAATATCGAGTCCCGATACAACGATTATATGCCATATGATTTTGGCCTTGTCTTCCATGAGAGGTAGCTGCAACGGGGCAAACAGTTTCACAGGGAGCATGGTTACAGTGCTGACACATAACAGGTTGGAAAGCTACCTGAGGATTCTCAGATGCATTTTCCATCTCACCAAAAGTCGTTAATGAGTCTCCAAGTCCTGAAATATTTTCTTTAGTCTGATCGTCTTCTCCAAAACTTTCTCCAGAGGAGTAATAGCGATCTATTCTCAACCANTGCATGTCTCTTGACTTTCTAATTTCTTGTTTTCCAACAACAGGNACATTATTTTCTGCATGACAAGCGATCACACAAGCACCACATCCAGTACAAGAATTCAAATCAATTGATAAATTAAAATGGTGTCCCACTGAACGATCGAAAGCCTGCCACATGTCAACTTCAGGAGATGTAACTTCATATTCGATATGGTTTTTAGATACTTTGGGTATAGGGTTCCAATATTCTTTATCTTTAGTATTAAAAATTTCCAAAGTTGTTTCTTTGATAATGTCCCCCCTACCCATCAGGGTATTGTGCAATTGCACACAAGCAAATTCATGGAAGCCTTCGGCAGGAGTTATGCTAACTTCTTGAACCGTATTAAAATTACTGTAAAATGGATAAGCATTTACACCCACTTGCATTTCGTCTTGAAGACCTCTTCTCTCACCATAACCGAACGCTAAACCAACAGTTCCATTAGCTTGACCTGGCTGAATCAATACAGGTGCTACNATGCTTTTATCACCAACAGTCACTTTAGCATAACTTCCGTTGAGAGCACCATTGGCNACATTTACATTTTTAAGACCAATCTTTTTAGCATCTTTGGCTGAGACTGTAAGGTAATTGTCCCAAGACACNCTCGAAATTGGATCGGGGAATTCTTGTAGCCAAGGNTTGTTGGCCTGCTGACCGTCACCCATTCCTGTTTTTGGATACAATACTAATGACATTGCAGGAGCGGATGATTCTGATAATGTTTTGACTTGGGGAGTTAGATCAAATGAAAATCCATCAGATTTAATTACTTCACCCGATGANAGAAAACCGTCGTGTAAAGTCTTATTCCAGGAATTTTCTTTGAGTATGTTTTCCGACCAATTAGATTTTATTTGATCATAGAATGTACTATTACTTCCCGAGAGTTTAAGTAGGACGTCCTGAAATTGTTGAGTATCAAAAAGTGGACGNATAGTGGGTTGTGCTAGTGCATAATGTCCTTTTTTAAACTGATAATCTCCCCAGCTCTCTAGGTAATGAGGTGAAGCCGCAACAAATTTAGATGCTGAAGCAGTTTCATCTTCTTTAAGAGAAAAGGCAACAGATAATTCAAGTTTTGAAATTGCGGCAGTAAAACTTTCTGCATTAGGAAGAGTAAAGCATGGATTAACNCCGGCAGTGATCAATCCCTTTACTTTCCCTTTTTGCATTTCGTCAATTAGTTGATTAACAGCTTCATTGCTTCCTTGTCGAATCAATTTGGGTTGAGCTGTATCTATAACTTCTGATCTTAGATGATCATTGATTGCCAAAACAANTTCTTGAGCTGCCACATCCTCAATTCCAGATACTAGTACTGCTTTGGATTTTGATTTTTTGAGTCGAGCAACAACTTTATCGACAGCTTTTTTGTAATCGGAACTTAAGTCAGTTGACGATGGCTTACCCTTGAGCTTTGCATAAATATGGGCAATAATTTTTTTCTGATTTATTGGATTTGTTGGAATTCTGTTATCGGCATTTGCTCCTGATAGGGTCATATTAGACTCAAACTGAATATGGTATGACATTTTAGATCTACCATTGATNTTTTTTGGAACTCTACTTTTTGCATATCCACAATCATANCCACCGCCTTGCCAATCTCCAAGAATATCAGCACCAATAGAAACAATTGTCTCTGCTTTTGAGAAGTCATAATCTGCCAATGCTCTGACTCCATATATATTTTCATAAGCATCTAATGCATGGCTACAGGAAATGGTATCATAAACAACATGACTTACATTGGGAAACTGCTCAATGAATTTATTAATTATTTTTTGTGTGGTCGGACTAGCAAAAGTTTGGGTCAGCAAAACGATGGGCTTGTTAGAAACTGCCATAGCCTTAAGTTTTGCTCTTACTTGGCTGAAAAAATCAGACCATGTAATATCTTTTCCATAAGCTTTTGGTCCTTGCAGTCTTTTGATGTCATACATTGATAAAACCGAAGCATGCACTCTTGCATTTGCATCACCTAGTACAGGGGTCTCATTATTATTTTCAACCTTTATTGGACGACCTTCACGAGTTTTGATTAAAATACTTCTAAAGTCAAAACCGTCTGCGATAGCAGTTGCATAGTAATTCGAAATTCCTGGGATAATTTGCTCAGGTTGCACTACATAAGGTACAGATTTTATGATTGGGCCTTCGCATGCTGCTAAGCTTGCAGCCGCAGTACTAAATCCAACATATTTAAGAAAATCCCTTCGATTAGTGTTAGATTTCCCCATTGTTTTCTCATCCCCTAAAAATTCATCCACTGGGATTTTATCGACAAATTCATTTTGTTCAAGCTTTTGAACCAACTCATTGTCTTTTTCCAGTTGAGCTACGCTTTTCCAATAAACTTTATTTGTTGACATAAACTTCTTAAAACAAATTTAATAGTGGCACTTCCCGCATTCTAAACCTCCCATTTGTGCTACAGTCAATTCCTCAACACCATACTTCTTTGAAAGTTCCTCGTGAATT
>NZAX01000075.1 GCA_002687665.1 Flavobacteriaceae bacterium | reverse complement strand
TTGACCTCCGTCACCCCTGGTCATGGACAGGTATCCCGTTCGGGCCAAAACATGATTTGAAAAATAGGAGATCACTCGGGTGTTCTCATCGTCGGGATGGGCAGCGAGATAGAGGACAGATCCCAAATAGTTGAGCTTTTTTAATTGTTTGTAGATTTCGGATGAGGATTGCGCACCTACCGAATTTAGCCAAAACAATAGTAATAATAAAAGAATAAAAGATTTTGGTAATCTGGTTTGGGAGGAGAAAAAACAATTACGTAGTTTCATGTTTGCTGAAGTAGCTAAAGGGAGTCAATATTATATTTTGGAATTCAATTGTCAGTTATGCTTTGACAAAATACGATTTTTGATCCAGTTGACTCATTCCTCCTGAACCAAAATTGATAATTTTGCCTTTACTTGAGCAAGCGGGAGTCCCACCACATTGGTGTAGCTGCCTTCGATATGGGTAATCCCTATGGCTCCAATCCAATCCTGAATGCCATAGCCTCCGGCTTTGTCTAAAGGTGATGCATCCTCGATATAATGGTCGATTTCTTGATCCGTTAAGTTTTTGAAATAAACTTTAGTTGTTTCCGTTATTATATCAAACTTTTTGTTTTTGAGAAAGCCAACTGAGGTAATGACCTCGTGCGATTTTCCGGACAGAAATTTCAACATTTCTCTGGCTACTTTTTTGTTTTCCGGTTTTCCCAGATATCGATTCTCACACCAAACGATGGTGTCTGCGGTAATGACAATTTGCTTTGGCCGGAGGGAGTTGACAAAAGGAGCGTTTTTTTGTCGGACGATAAACTCGGCTATTTCCTTTCCTTTAAGTTCTGGGGGAAAGGTTTCATCAACCTGATGGGTTTTGATGGTAAACGGAATGCTCAAGCTTTCTAAAAAATCCTTCCTCCTGGATGAACCGGAAGCCAGTATAATTTCATAATCGTTGAGGGGAATCATCGCTTTGGAATACCAATTTATTTATTAAAAATCCCATTTGTTTTGTACCCTCATGACCTGTTCTATGATCTCTCTGACACATCCATCGCCACCTTTTTTGTGGGATACATAGTCCACAATCTTTTTGACATCGGGGACGGCATCCTGAGGGCAGGTTCCCACGCCTACCCTTTTAAGTAAAGGCAAGTCTGGAACGTCATCACCCATACAAAGCACTTCTTCAGGTTCGATATCGTAGGTTTTGAGAAAATCATCAAAAGCAATGTCTTTTTCGTGTATGCCCAAATAGACTTTATCAACCCCAAGAGTTTCAAGTCTTTTTCTTAGCCCATCATTGGTACCTCCTGAAATTATTGCGATTTTATAGCCTCTCTCTAAGGCATATTTTATAGCAAATCCATCACGAGTATTCATTTCTCTATACATTTCCCCTTCGGTTGTTATCATTATTTGTCCATTGGTCATTACACCGTCCACATCGAAGACAAATGCGGAGACATTTTTTAGTAGGGTTTTGTAATTCTTATGATTCATTTTTTTGAATTGAAGAAGTTAAATTTAAGTATAGATTTTTTAAATTTTGATCTGTTAACATTTCCAAGTGCTTGTCAATAGTTTTTTTATCCTGTCTACTGGCAGGGCCCGTTTGGGAATTTTCAGGCCCAATATCCATTGCTTTTTGGTAGGTTTCATTAATTAAGAGATTAAAAAAATGGAAGGGAATATTGTGTTTTTTTGAAAGATCACTTACAAGATGCAATATGTGGTTACTAAAATTATTTATAAATACGGCAATCATATGAATTAGAGCTCTCTTTTCAGAGTTAAACAAATAAGCATCACCGCCCATAGATTCTGCCAAGTTTATGAGTAGGGGTTGATCATTAGGATGTGAGGTTTCAATGCAAAAAGGAAGCTTATCAAAACTTAAATCTCGCTCTTTTGTAAAACTTTGTAAAGGGTAAAACACGGCTTTCCTTGATGAACCCTGCAGTCGGTTTAAAGGCACCCCTCCTGCACAATGAGCAATCAATCCTTCACTTTGAATATTCTCACTGACTGTTTCAATTGCATCGTCACTGACACATATTAAATATAAATCTGCAGTTTTGAGTTGAGATATTTGGTTGGTCACTGCTAATTTATTCTTAGCAAAATCGAGCTTTTTCAATGATCTATTATACCATTGGATTAAATTTATATCCTTACATTTCAAGAATTGCCTGTAGAAATGAAATGCCAAATTACCAGCTCCTATTAATACAACTTTTGTCATTGATCAAAAATACATAAAGAAATTTTCCCCCAAGTTTAAAAAAACCAAATCATATTTTTGAGAGTATATTCTTTTCACTTAACGATCAATTCTTTGCTATGACATTTTTGATAATATATACTTGATTTTTAATTTGGTCTTTTGAAGTTATTATAATTCAATCCCAACAGGTATCTTTGCTCTGAATATGACGATGTGAAGATTGAGATGAAAGATAAAATCCTTAAATATTTATTTTCGAATCAGCTAATGGCTATGCTGTTTATTGCTTTTTCAACAGCAATGGCATTCGGAACTTTTATAGAAAGCTGGTATAGTACTGATACTGCTAAAATATGGGTTTACAATGCGTGGTGGTTTGAATTGATTTTGACCCTTTTTATGCTTAATTTTTTTGGAAATATTTTCAAATACAGACTCTTAAGAAAGGAGAAATGGGCTATTTTGATGATTCATTTGTCTTTTATGATGATAATTTTTGGTGCTTTTATTACTCGATATTTTGGATACGAGGGGGTTATGCCCATACGTGAGGGTTCCACTGAAAACACCTTTTTGTCTGATAAAACATATTTGACAGTTTTTGTCGAGGGAGAGGTCAAGGGTGTCCCTCAGCGAAAAACCTTAGAAAAGGATTTTCTTTTTTCAGAGTATGTTAACAATTTTTTTGAATGGGAATATGAATTTAACGGTCAGCCTTTCTCCATTCGATTTGATAATTATTTAGAGGATGTTAGTGAACAACTAGTATTGGACGATTCAGGTGATCGTTACATAAAAATTGTCGAATCTTCAGACGGAAGCCGTCACGATCATTCTCTTAAAGAGGGTGAGGTTACCAATATTCATAATATACTTTTTACACTTAACAACCCCATTGCGGGTGCTGTAAATATTCGTTCTGATTCAGGATTGCATTTCATCACAAGCCCCTTTGATGGCACCTATCTTAGGATGGCCGATCAACAGACCGGAGCATTTCAGAAGGATGTTGAACAGGAATTACAGTTACGCTCATTATACAATCTTAAGGGGTTTCAGTTCGTAATTCCTGAGCCACCATTGAGAGGAAAATTTGATTGGGTAAAGTCTGAAGAGGGTGCCTTGGGTGTTCAAGACGCATTGCGTCTACAGATAACTACCAATGGAAAAACAGAATCTATAACTGTTTTGGGAGGAAAGGGAATCGTTAACAACATGAAAAAAATTACAGTGGGTGGACTAGATTTTTATTTCAAATATGGTTCCAAAAGGTTGGAATTGCCTTTTGCGATTCGACTTAATGATTTTATTGCGGAAAAATANCCAGGTACAGAAAAAAGNTATTCCTCNTTTATGAGTAAAATAACTGTAGAGNAGCAGAATGCTTTCGATTATGATATCTATATGAATCATGTGTTAGATCACAAAGGGTATCGGTTTTTTCAAGCNTCATTTGACCCTGATGAAAAAGGTACAGTTCTNTCAGTGAATCATGATTTTTGGGGGACTTGGGTTACCTATNNAGGTTATATNCTTCTCTATCTNAGNATGATGGCTATTTTCTTTCTTGGAAAAACTAGATTCAAGNATTTGTCAAATGCNTTGGAAAAAATNAAACAGAAAAAGAAAACTCTTGCNTCCATTNTATTTTTATTGNGNNTTTTNAGTNTAAATGNTCAAGAACACAATCATGTCCCNTTGAATAATTTTGATTTTGANTCCGTTGTAAGGGCAAATATTATTANCAAAGAACATGCACANAAGTTTGGAAGCTTGGTCATCCAAGACTTGGGNGGAAGAATGAAACCTGCTAACACTTTTTCCTCTGAATTGCTCAGAAAGGTNAGTAAAAAAGANCANTACGGCGANCTNAATGCCGATCAGGTTATGATGTCNATTGTCGAAAGTCCCGCNTTATGGTACAATGTTCCTATAATCTATCTNAAGAGAGGTAACGATAGTCTTCGAAAAATTGTTGGAGTAGATNCNAAACANAAATATACCTCATTGNTTTCNTTNTTTGACAAACAAGGTAATTATAAAATTTCTTCTCAATTAGAGGGNGCCTACAGGGCTGCTATTCCCAATCAATTCCAAAAGGATTTTATTGAGGTTGANAAGAGAGTAAACCTATTATATTCNGCNCTTGAGGGTAAAATTTTAAGGNTTTTTCCNATTCCNNGTGATCCTTCTAACAANTGGGTGTCTTACCCCGAGTTGAATGAAGTCTCNTTTAGAGGAAANGATTCTTTATATGTACAAAACATTTTACCNCTTTATTTTAATGCCCTNAGGCTGGCTAGAAAAGATGGNGACTACACCCANGCNAATAACCTTCTTGAAAGCCTTGAGGGGTTTCAGAAGAAATTTGGAGGTGCNNTTATACCCTCACAANANAAAATTGAAGCNGAAATCCTTTATAATCAATACGATATNTTTAAAANACTCTTNAGNTGGTACCTTTATGCTGGATTGTTACTTTTTATATTATTGATTGTTAAAATATTCAGGGATNGTGNANTTTTGAAATTTAGCATCAATTTTTTTAAGGGNAGTGTCCTGCTCCTTTTCCTGTTGCATACCGNAGGTCTTGTTGNNCGNTGGTTTATATCAGGTCANGCNCCATGGAGNGACGCNTACGAATCTATGATATATGTGGCNTGGGCCACCATGTTTTTTGGNTTNATTTTTGGAAGAAAGTCCGATTTAACTATTGCTGCCACNGCTTTTGTTTCCTCTATGGTNTTGATGATAGCCCATTGGAACTGGATGGATCCTTCTATNGCTAATTTACAGCCTGTTTTGGATAGTTACTGGTTGATGATTCATGTAGCTGTAATCGTTGGTAGTTATGGCCCTTTTGCTCTAAGTATGATTATTGGTTCTGTNGTACTTTTTTTAATTTCCATCGCAGGGAAAAAAAATAAAGAAAAAATAGATTTAAACATAAAAGAGCTGACTATTATTAATGAACTTTCTTTAACGGTTGGCTTGATCATGCTNACCATNGGAAATTTTCTGGGTGGTATGTGGGCCAATGAAAGTTGGGGTCGTTATTGGGGTTGGGATCCAAANGAGACATGGGCCTTGATTAGTATTTTAATTTANGCTTTTGTAATTCATATGCGGTTTGTTCCTGGTTTAAGNGGAAACTGGACTTTNAACTTTATGAGTATAGTAGCCTTTGCAAGTATATTAATGACTTACTTTGGNGTAAATTTNTATTTGGTNGGNTTGCANTCCTATGCCAGTGGTGATAAAATNATAACACCAAATTTTGTTTACTATTCCATNNTAATTGTTNCNCTATTAGGCGNAATTTCTTNNTGGAGGTACAAAAAAATTTTTAAACATTGAAATTATAGCTGATTAAGTGGTTGGATATACAATTAAAAATCTAAATTATTAAACCTTGAATGTTTCAATAAATAGATATTGACCAATCGGTTATTAAAGCTTTTAAGGGCATTTTCTTCATCATTATGAGAATTAACAGGTCAAATCCCATAACTATTACTAACTAATTTAATTACTTTTTTTAATTGTCAATAGCGATTTGATTCACATAAATCATTTTATTCAGAAGCATAACTTGGACTTGATATGTATTCAAAACATTCCAGGTCGAAGAAGGGTATTGCAGCCAATAGATGATCGAATATATCAGACATGATGCGTTCATAATTCACCCAAACTTTATCTTTCACAAATACATAAATCTCCATTGGAACCCCATGGGGAGTTGGAGCCAATTGTCTAACCATAACCGTTAATTCATCGTTAATCTCAGGATGATTTTGGAGGTAAGCTAAAGCATACCTTCGGAATAGTCCAATATTGGTCATATTCCTTCCGTTAAGTAGAAGGGATTTATCAGCTTTGATGGATTTATTTTCTTCTTCAATTTCTTTTTTTCTTTTAGAAATGTAGGGGGAAATTCGTTCTATTTTTGAAAACTTATTTAGGTCCTGTTCGTTTACAAAATGAATGCTTGACACTCGGATCAGCAGTGCGCGTTTGATTCTTCTTCCACCTGATTCGCTCATGCCTCTCCAGTTGACAAAGGAATCTGAAACCAGTTTATAAGTAGGAATAGATGTAATGGTATTGTCAAAGTTTTGAACTTTGACTGTTGATAGATTGATCTCAATCACATCTCCATCTGCATTGTAACTCTTCATGGTAATCCAATCACCAATTCTAACGGTATCGTTTATGGTGACCTGAATACTGGCAACAAAACCGAGAATAGAGTCTTTAAAAATTAAAATTATAACAGCCGATAGTGCTCCCAAAGTGGCTAAAAAAGTACCAATGTCTTTTCCCGATAAAATCGAGAAAATAAACATGATCCCAATAAACCATACAAAAATCATTATGACTTGGATGTAGCTATCAATAGGTTTATTTTTAAAATTTTTAAGTGTTTTGAAAAAGTCTTTGAAAGAGTTTAATAATCTCCTAACTAAGAGTATCGTGACAATTGCACCGAAAATCTCTAATAGAGAGATTACTGGTTTTTCGATAAGTGGAAAGGATTTCAAAAACTGGGGTAGTAAACCCATTAATAGTAAAAGTGGAGGAAACAAGGACAGAGTCTCTGGAATTTTGTTTTTAATCAAGAAATCGTCAAACTTAGATTTTGTCCTTTTTGAAATATTTGAAAAAATCAATCTGAAGAGTCGCTTAACAATCATCCAAAAAATTAAAGCTATCAATCCGATTATCAATGAATATATGATAGCCTCCAAATAATCAGTGACGGTGGAGTTAATTCCTAAGCGATTGAATAATTCCTGCAATAGTTGCCGCATAAGATTTGAAAAATAAATTACTAAAGTAATTTAAAATATACTTTTGAACCTCATTGAGTGTTCAAGAATAAAAAAAACCCCTACAAGAGGGGTTTAAAATTAGTTTGATTAGACTTATAGAATGGTAATCGGAATTTCCACTCTGACATTTCCCCAGCCTCCATGAAGCACTGCTTTGTCTCCGTTACCACTAAAAGCAAGAGAAAAAGCTTCTAAGTATTCTGTTGATTGCAGAACAGGCACCTCGAGTCTTGCAACGTCTTTAGATTGGTCATATCTGTATGCTCCCCAAACGTATTTTGCAGAATTAATAATTATCTCAGAGGAGTTGTCTTTTGGATATGAGTACATTGTGTATGTTCCAGCTTTGATAATTTTATCACCCAATTTGATTGGTTTATTGAGTCTTATCTCTGTGGCTTCATTGGCGCCTGTTCTCCATATTTTGTGAGAAGGAACTACATCTTCTAGATTTCTTCCTCTCAATTGTGGACGACTGTAGGTGATTACAATAGCCTTATCAGTATCTCGATTTGAGGGAGGATAAAATACTCGATCCATAGGGCTTTTGTCCAAACCTTTAAAGTTTTGGGCTTGTGTAAGAGTTCCGCAAGTAACTAGAATGATAAAGAATAGATTTTTCATGTTTTTTAATTTTTTTGGCGTTAAAATATTTTATTAAAGACAAGTGTTTAAATTCATTTTCCTAGGAGAAGGACTAGATTCGCAAATTTTAAATTCCTATTCATTGTTTTTTTAGCATTAGTTCAAATATAGAAGATCGAATTTTGCAAAACTTGTATATAGGACTATAGTTTCTGTAGCTAAATTAATATATAATATAGAATAATTTTAAAGTTAAAAAGTTTTTAGAGAAACTATAGACATCTCAAAACATACATTTAAATCATTTTACCTCAAATAGTGTATTTCCAGAGGGGAAACTTTTAAGATGATAATATCCTCTTTCAGACTTATTTTGTGTGGGTATACCATTAATAAAAAGTTTATTATTTCCTTTCAAGGCAGGAATCAAAATGTCACCTCTTACACCTCCCGGCAGATTGACTTTTAATTTATAAGCGTTCTCTGTTTGTCGGCATTCTACAGAGACTGTTCCAGTGATAAAACTTGTTTTAAGGGATGCAAATTCAAGTGTTCCAATTTTAGGATGGATTTTGATATATTTTGCTCCAGGAGTCAACGGGGCAACCCCCATCATTTTTCTTACAATTATGTTGGCAGGGGCTCCACCCCAGGCATGGTTTAAATCCAAATTGGGCTTATATCTTTTGTCCCAGGCTTCCATGGTGATGGTTGATCCATATCGGATCATATTGTACCAGCTTCTTTCTGTTTTTGCGACCATAAGGCCTATGGCATGATCCGCACCGCCATGATCAAAAAGACCCTCCAGTAAAATTTGTGATCCATAGAC
>NZAX01000074.1 GCA_002687665.1 Flavobacteriaceae bacterium | reverse complement strand
TTTTCAATGATCTTAAACATAAGGTTAGAGAAAGTGCATTGACAAGGTGGAGAGCTTCTCAGCATGGAAGTTTAAACTTTAAAGAGTCTGGGATTCAGGGTTATTCAATAAAAACTGAAAGATTTAGACTGACAAAATGGGGGGAGAATGGAGAACACGGTTATGAACTATATGATCATGAAAAAGATAGGGAGGAAATGGATAATTTAGTCAATAATTTATACTATAAATCTACACTCGATTCATTAAAAAAACATATTGATCTCAGAATAGCCAATGCCAGAAAAAAGCCGGATGGTTTAGGACGGCAGTTCGAAGAAAAACGCTTGCATAAAGTCATTATGACCCCAGGCGATCTGTATGACATTGATGGTAAAAGAATTTGGGAGAGATCTGCTGACGAATAAAGATTTGATGAATCTAACAACTATCATTTTTTACCTCAGGATACAAGGTCAATTTTACCGGAGTATTGATTTTCTTCAGTGCCCGATAAATTTGTTTAGAATTGTATAGGTTTTATAGGGGTGAGTCGTCACAATCAAATAATCCCGCAGTATATAAAAGCCCATTTCCCAGAAATTGAAGAAATTTTCGGTTTTCAAAACTTTGCGCATTATGAGATGGAGAGGAATAAAAAACCCTGCCACGGCCGTAACGTTTGATCCATGAAATGTATTTTATTTTGTCTTTGGGGCGCTCTCTATTCATCTTTATTTTATCTAATTCGACATACAATAAGGGTCTAAAATCATATCTGTAATAAGCATTTTTAAAAAAATAGGGTTCGTCATAGTGAATAAAGCCATTTGGATCAAAACTACTAACTAAAGGATGTTTAGGGTCAACCAATTTTACATGAAGTTTCTGCTGAGGGGGGTGATAGTCAAAACTACCTCCAGTCATGTCACTAAATTCGATAGAATTATTTTGCATTACAATGGCACCGTGCAGAAGCATAAGTCCTTTTCCTTTCTTTACAAATTGAATTAAATTATCTTCTAATCGTTTGGCTTTCTTTATTTTTTGTTGTTGACTTAATGTAGAATCCTTATTGAAAATATCCCAAAACAAATCCCTACGATCACCATGAGAGTTTGTGTTGTTGAGAACTATGACATCATATTTTGAAATGTTTTTTTTATTAAAAACGGTATAATCCCTTGATGGAGTTACCTCAAAAGCACCTGAATTTTGGGCAATCATTTGCATTACTGCCTCAGTGTGTGGTATTGTCCAATGCTGGTATCCCGTGTAAAGAGAAAAAATCAATAATTTTTTCTTCTTTTTCACATGTGTTTTTTTTTGATCACTCACCATAGATTCAATTTTTTCTTTCCATTCTGAACTTAATTCAAAAGATGGTAAACTCTGCCCATGAACTAACGTAATTGCAAATGATAAAAAAACAGTAACGAGTGATTTAGATTTAAGCAGAATTGAAATTGGTTTAATCATAAGTCAAGATTACTAATTTTAAATAAAAAATAATTTTTAAAATTATTAAATTTACATTCCAGTCGTGTGCGTACACGTTTTGCTTGGCAAATTTAATAATTAATTAGTCAATTTATAAAGTAATTAACAAAAAGGCCTTGTAAATATTGTATATTGTTAATGCGATCTAATGCCATTTAAAAAATTGAATTCAAATAAACATTACAATATTTTACATTACAATAAAACACTCTAATAAACTAGTTTTAACTACTAAAACTTCATAATGAAAAATTTATATTTCTTGTCTTTACTTTTTTTTGGAAGTGTAATTGTAAATGGACAAAACTGTTTGTGCATAAAAGTTGAGGATGATTTTTCTTCAGATTTTGAGAGGCCTGTTTCAATTGTGCTTGATAACCAAAAAAACTACTGCTGGGATAAAGACATCGTATTGGTTAAAAAAAATGGAATTGAGACGGAAGTTGTCCCATTTCAGATAGACCACAATCAAAAAAATAAAATCTGGTTTAAGCATACCAATGAACCTGGAGTCAAAACCACTTACTGCTTTACATATAAAAAAAATCTAAAAAATGCTCCTTTATTTAATTACATATTAGATAATGGTGATCTAAAGCTAAAGTTTGGAGATCAATCATTGATACATTATCGTTATGAAATGAAATTACCCCCTGAAGGGGTTGATAAACTTTATCAAAAATCCGGTTATA
Source organism: Flavobacteriaceae bacterium (assembly GCA_002687665.1). Lineage (GTDB taxonomy): Bacteria > Bacteroidota > Bacteroidia > Flavobacteriales > Flavobacteriaceae > UBA8316. The sequence goes on along the minus strand of NZAX01000074.1, from coordinate 21,490 downwards.
TCCACCCCATTATTTCTTCCAAAGGAGATACTCTTACCAGAATTCAACCACCCGACCATTATCACCACTACGGTGTTTGGGGACCCTGGACTAGGACCAGAATCAATGATAGAAGAGTAGATTTTTGGAATTTAAAAGACGGGCAGGGTACAGTCTTGTTTAAAAGTTTTAAAAACATTATTGCTGGAAGTATTTATGGTGGCTTTGTCGCACATCAAGAACATTTTAATTTGACGTCAAAAAAAGGGACAAAGTTGGCACTAAATGAAAACCTTACTGTCAAAGTATGGAAAAACAATAATCCTAAACAATATTTCATAGACTACACCACTAAGTTTAGTTCCCCACTGGAAAGAGGCATCCTTTTCGAGGCGTATAGATATGGAGGTGGTTTAGGGTTTCGCTTTAAAGAACAATGGGATAAAGAAAATTGTGAGGTCATTACATCTGAAGGAAAAAATAGAGTATCGGCTGACGGTACCTTGGCAAAATGGTGCATTGTATATGGAGATGCCAGTGTTGGAGAGGACATTACTGGTGTCCTTTTTATGAGTCATCCCAACAATCGATCTCATCCCGAGCCTATGAGAATATGGCCAATGAATGCTAACAAAGGAAGGGGTGATATGTTTTTTGAATTTTGCCCCATAAGACATAAAGACTGGAAAATTGAACCCCAAAAATCCTATGAATTGAATTATCGTATGCTTGTTTTTGATGGTAAGATCACGCCCCAAGAAGCTGAGCAACACTGGAAAGCATTTGCTTTTCAACCCTTATTAGAGATTTCAAAATAATTAAACCAATGAAAAGAAGAAAATTTATAGGTAAAACTGCACTGGGAACACTTGCTTCGGTGGGGTTTCCTTCAATAGTGCCGGCCAGTGTGATTGGGAAAAATGCGCCAAGTAACAAAATTAATATCGGTCAAATAGGCTGTGGGCGTATTGCACGTTCTCATGATCTTGTTGATACCATGGCCTATGACCTTGCCAACGTTATGGCGGTATGTGATTTGGACTCCAAAAGGATGAAAGACGGAAAAGAATTGGTCGACAAATTTTACCAAGAAAAAAAGCGGAAAAGTAACTACAAGGGTACTAAGGTTTACGAGGACTATCGTGAAATGTTAATGGACAAAGACATTGATGCAGTCTTGATCTCTACTCCCGATCACTGGCATGCTCAACCTGCAATGGAGGCGGCGATGGCGGGAAAAGATATTTATCTTCAAAAACCAACCTCCCTCACTGTCAAAGAGGGAAGGCAGTTGGTCAATGCGGTTAAAAAAAACAAAGTCATTCTTCAGGTAGGAACACAACAAAGGGCCATGCCTCAATTCAGAATCGCAGCTGAGTTGGTGAGAAACGGAAGAATTGGAAATTTACATACCGTAAAAATTGGTCTTCCGGGTGATCCCGGTGGACCAGAAGCTGTAGCCATGCCCATTCCTAAAAATTTAAATTTTGATATGTGGTTGGGTTCAACACCTGAAGTGCCGTATACTGAAATTGGGGTTCACCCTCAAGAGGGATACGGACGACCGGGGTGGCTAAGACACGAAAATTACGGTGCTGGAATGATCACAGGTTGGGGGCAACACCACTACGACTCCGCCGCCTGGGGAATGGACACCGAAATGGTTGGACCCTTATCAGTTCAAGCAATTGCTGATTTTCCAAAATCAGGGCTTTGGAATGTTCATGGGGATTTCATGGTAAAACACGAATATGACAATGGCATAAGTGTCTTGACAAGTGGAGGGTATCCCAATGGTGTAAGATATGAAGGATCAGAGGGCTGGATTTTTGTGTCAAGAGGGGCTTATGTTGCGTCAAGTTCAGACCCTATTGCAAAAGAAAAAAGTAAAAAAGCTTTGGATGCATCTGACCCGAAAATTTTAGAATCCAAAATTGGCCCTAATGAAACCCATCTCTACAAAATTGATGATCAGCACGGCAACTGGCTTGACTGTATTCAATCTAGAAAAGACCCTATTTCACCGGTTGATATGGGGCATATGGCATGTGTAGTCTGTCTGATCAGTCACATTGCAATGAAAATACCTCGAAAACTTCACTGGAATTCGAAAGCTGAAAGATTCATCAATGATGATCAAGCAAATGCCCTTTTGACCAGATCTCAAAGAAAACCCTACGGAACTAATTATTTAAAAACTTAACTAAAGATTAAAATGAATACAAAATATTTTTACTGGATTGCAATTGCTGTTTTCATAATGGGTTGCAAGCCAAAAGAAGAAAATGCAAAAGTAAAACTAATGACCCTTGACCCTGGTCATTTTCATGCAGCTTTGATCCAAAAAACTTCCTATCAGGACATTGACACAACTGTTGACGTCTACGCCCCTGATGGGCCAGAGGTCAAAGATTTTTTAAGTAAAATTCAAGGTTACAACAATAGGGCTGAAAACCCTACAAACTGGACGGTAAATACACACCTCAGTGAGGACTACCTAGAAAAAATGATTACTGAAAAACCAGGAAATGTAATGGTGGTATCGGGAAAAAATTCCAAAAAAATAGATTATGTATTGGCAGCAGTCAATGCAGGATTAAATGTTTATGCCGACAAACCACTGGTTGTAAATCAAGAAGGTTTTGAAAAACTCCAAAAAGTCTTTGAAATTGCCAAGGAGAAGAATCTTTTGGTTTATGACATCATGACCGAACGGTTTGAGGTGACAACAGGCATTCAAAAAGCCTTATCAATGAAATCCGAAGTTTTTGGGATGCTTTTGGATGGCACTCCATCAGAACCCTCTATAAGCAAAGAGAGTGTTCACCATTTGTCAAAAATCGTTTCCGGAAAACCATTGGTAAGACCAGCTTGGTTTCTGGATACCAACCAACAAGGTGAGGGCATCGTAGATGTCACAACCCATCTAGTCGATTTGGTGCAATGGGAAGCTTTTCCCGGTCAGATCATTGACCAATCGGATATTAAAATTATTTCTTGCAAAAGATGGACCACTTCCCTGGCTCCCGATCAATTTAAAAACATTACCGGTTTGGCTAACTACCCCGAATACCTAGAAAAAGATGTTAAATCCGACACACTGAATATTTACTGTAATGGAGAAATCAATTATACCATCAAGGGAAAGCACGCAAAGGTATCCGTGATTTGGAATTACAAAGCGCCTGAGGGAACAGGAGACACACACCAAAGTATCATGCGTGGGTCAAAAAGTGACCTAATCATCGAACAAGGGGATGCCGAAAACTACAAGCCTACGCTTTATGTTGTTTCGAAAGGGGGAGAAAACTTTGAATCGAATCTAAATAAAGCCCTTGAGTCAATTCAGGGGGAATATCCAGGCATAGAAGCGAATAAAATATCCGATTCAAAATGGAAAATTTTAATTCCTGAGGTACTTAAAATTGGACATGAAGCTCATTTTGGTCAAGTTACGGACAACTATTTGAAATACTACAGGGACGGCCAATTACCGGCATGGGAAGTGCCCAATATGATCACAAAATATTACACCACTACACAAGCTTACAAAAAAGCGCTAAAAAAATAATTATTTATTTAATTTTATATAAATATGAAAAAAAACTTTTTTGCTCCATTGTTGATCAGCATATTGTGCTTGACTTCTTGTATATCTCAAGAAAACCCGCCTGAAATCAAAACCCCTGAACAATCAAAATATACAACTGAAACCATTGTTGACGGTATTGAAATTCCTTGGGGAATGGATTTTATTAATGAAAATGAATTTTTGGTAACTGAAAAAAAAGGGATTCTTTACAGAGTTTCAAATGGAAAAAAAACAGAAGTCTCTGGACTTCCTGAAGTTTATCAAAGAGGACAAGGAGGGCTTATGGATGTTGCTTTACATCCAGATTTTAAAAGGAACAAAACCATCTATTTGACTACCGGGGTTCACCTTGAGGGTGAAAAAGGAGGGAATACTGCACTTTACTGCGCGGAATTAAATGAAAACAGCCTATCCAATCTTAAGCTACTCTATAAAGGTCAACCAAATACCAAAAAAGGGCAGCACTGGGGTTCAAGAATTGTTTTTGATGACAAAGGTCATTTATATTTTGGTATTGGAGATCGTGGAAATCGCGATGTCAATCCCCAAAATCTTAATCGTGACGGGGGCAAAATTTATCGTTTGAATCTAGATGGAAGTATTCCAGAGGACAATCCATTTGCCATGCAAGAGGAAGCTCTAAAAGCAGTATACTCCTATGGCCACAGAAATCCCCAGGGGATGACTATTCATCCGAAAACCGGTGAGATTTGGGAGAATGAACACGGACCAAAGGGTGGTGACGAAATCAATATTGTTCAAAAGGGAAAAAACTATGGTTGGCCAGTTATCACTTATGGCATTAATTATAGTGGTACTTCCATAACAGACAAAAAATCCATGCCAGGAATGGAACAGCCTTTTTATTACTGGGTCCCCTCTATCGCTCCCAGTGGAATGGCTTTTTCCAACTCCAATGTTTACAAAAAGTGGAAAGGAGACCTTTTTGTTGGATCATTAAAGTTTAAATACTTGGAACGTCTTGTTATTAAAAGAGGGAAAGTAGTAAAACGTGAAAAAATCCTCAATGATATAGGTCGGGTGAGGAATGTCAAAGAAGGACCTGACGGTTATCTTTATATAGGAGTAGAAGGTAAAGGGATTCTCAAGTTAGTTCATCAATAATGAAATTATTTATCGGCATTATTGGTTTGTTCATTATTTATGAGGGAACTTGGCTCTACCAAAAAAAACCTTTGGAACAAAGTATTGCCGATGGAAAGGAAATTTATAATGACTTCTGTGTTCAATGTCACTTAGACAATGGTGAGGGGGTTTCAGGAGTCTTCCCTCCTTTGGCCAGGTCAGATTATTTATTAAGTAATGTTGAGATGAGTATCAGAGGTTTGAAATATGGCTTGAGTGGCCCTATAGTTGTTAATGGTGAGGAATACAATGGTGTAATGCAAAACCAAGGGCTTGATAATCTTGAAATTGCTGATGTTATGAACTTCATACTCAACAACTGGGGTAATGAATCTAAGGAGATAATCACAGAGAATCAAGTAGCCAATATAAATGAATAATCTATTTCGTTTTGGGTAAAATTTATCGCTATCTCTATATACTTATTTTTTTATTCTTCCTTATATGGATGATCTTCCTGGACACCCACTCGCTAAAAATTCACAATGAGCTAGACCAAGAAATAGACAAACTTGAAACCCAAAAAAAAGAGCTCATTTTTTTAATTCAAAAGGATGAGAGAAGCATTCAACAACTAAAAAGTAAAGACAGTTTGGAGCAATTTGCCCGTGAAAATTATGGTCATAAAAAACAAGATGAAACAATTTTTTACATCGAGTTTGAAGATAGTTTAACTACTAAATAAATTAATTCCTTTTTTTATCCAATCTAGATTACTATAATTTTTTAAGCCATAATTTTAATTGTATTTTTATCAAAATTTCAACAATATAAATGGCTAAAATTATAGCGATTGCTAATCAAAAAGGTGGTGTAGGAAAAACAACTACAGCTGTTAACCTAGCTGCCTCAATGGCAATATTGGAAAAAAAAATTTTGTTGGTGGATGCAGATCCACAAGCTAATGCTACATCTGGACTGGGAATTGATGTTAAAAGCAGAAAATTGGGAACATACCAATTATTAGAACATACAGCTAAAGCTAATCAAACTATAATATCTACTAGTACCAAAAATCTAGATTTAATTCCCTCTCATATTGATCTTGTTGCCACAGAAATAGAACTTGTTGATAAAAAAAATCGGGAGTATATGTTGAAAATAGCCCTTGAATCTGTAGTTAATCAATATGATTATATTGTTATAGATTGTGCACCCTCCCTAGGACTAATTACCCTAAATGCTTTGGCTGCGGCAGACTCACTGATCATCCCCATACAATGTGAATATTTTGCTTTGGAGGGGTTGGGAAAGCTATTAAATACTATTAAAAGTGTACAAAAGATACACAATAAGAGCTTAGACATTGAAGGTTTATTACTGACCATGTTTGACTCAAGGTTGAGACTCTCCAATCAAGTAGTTGAAGAAGTTAGAAAGCACTTTGGAAAAATGGTTTTCAAAACAATTATTCAGCGAAATATTCGCTTGAGTGAAGCTCCAAGTTTTGGGGAAAGTATTATAGACTATGACGCCACATGCAAAGGGGCAAAAAATTACTTATCCCTTGCCAATGAAATTATAAATAAGAAAAAATAATTAATGGCTAAAAAAAAGAAAAAACAGGCATTGGGAAGAGGACTTTCGGCACTACTAGATGATCCTGAAAGAGAAATAAGATCGGCCAGTGATTTCAACGCAGACCAGGTAGTAGGAAATATCATTGAACTAGAAGTTGATAAAATCGAGGTCAATCCATACCAGCCTAGGACTCACTTCAATGAACAGGCAATTGGAGAACTGGCAGAATCCATCAAATCCCTCGGAATTATCCAACCTGTAACAGTACGGAAATTAGATAGAAATCAATATCAATTGGTATCGGGGGAACGCCGTTATCGGGCTGCAAAATCAATCGGTTTTGACAGGATTCCCGCTTATGTTAGAATTGCTAATGACCAAGAGGCACTTGAAATGGCCTTGGTTGAAAATATTCAAAGAAGAGATTTAGATCCCATAGAAATAGCGCTGTCCTATCAGCGTTTAATCGATGAAATCCAACTTACCCAAAATCAATTGAGTGAAAGGGTTGGAAAGAAAAGATCTACTGTAGCCAACTACATACGTTTACTTAAACTGGACCCTATCGTCCAAACAGGAATGAGAGATGGGTTTCTGTCTATGGGTCATGGTAGGGCCTTAATCAATGTAGAAGAAAGTGAAAAGCAGTTGGAAATTTACGAAAAGATTATAGCTCGCTCCCTTTCAGTAAGAGACACGGAATTATTGGTTCAGAAATCCAGAAAAAGTCAATCCGCTGGGACTACAAAAGCCCTAAAGCCCCTATTTTATGATGATGCAGCAGATGAACTGAAAAGTTATTTTAACACCTCGGTCACAATCAAAGTAAACCAAAAGGGAAAAGGAAATATTCAAATCCAGTTTGATTCTCAAGAAGACCTAAACTACATCATCAAAAAAATCAAAAGTGAAGACTAAAGTCTTTATCCCCATTCTCATAATGCTTAACCTGCAAGTTTTTGCGCAACAACTTCCTAAGGAGGAGGAAAAGACACGTAAAGAAAGACTCATCGATAGTCCTTTGACCCCCTCTAAAGCAGCATTTTACTCTGCCATACTTCCGGGTTTGGGACAAATATATATTGGGAAAGCCTGGAAAGTCCCATTTGTTTACGCCGCCATAGGCGCATCAGTCTATGGATACGTTTACAATCAAAAAGAACTAGACCGTTATAGAACAGCCTATAAAAGGAGGAACAGTGGGCATAANGATGATGAATTCATCAAACTCATTCCAAATAAAGATAAATTGTTAGAAGGGATGAAATTTCACAAAAACTACAGAGATATGTCATTTCTCTTTATATTAGGAACCTATATGTTAAACATTTTGGATGCCAATGTAAGTGCACATCTAATGCAGTTTAATATAAAAGACAACTTAAGTGTCAAGCCTAAATTTGAACCTGACTTATTTGGTACTGATACCAATATTGGTTTAAAGGTCTTGGTCAAACTTTAGAAAAAAGATATGAAGTTTGCATTATTAGGATATGGAAGAATGGGCAAAGCGATAGAACAAATTGCTTTGGAAAGAGGTCATGAAATCGTATGTAAAATAGACATGAATCTGGCTGAAGGAAAACTTCAGCGGGCTGATGCTGCCATAAACTTTAGCATCCCCAATGCTGCGGTAGATAATATCACCAGTGCNCTGCATCAAGCGGTNCCAGTGGTTTGTGGCACTACTGGCTGGCTGGATGCCTTCCCGCAAGTGACCCAAACCGCTAAGGAAAACAATACTGCTTTTCTTTACGCATCAAACTTTAGCGTGGGAGTCAACCTCTTTTTTAAATTAAATAAGATTTTGGCCCAAATNATGCACCCCCATAAAGAATATTCAGTTTCAATGCAGGAAACGCATCACATTCACAAGTTGGATGCGCCAAGTGGAACTGCCATATCACTCGCAGAAGACATCATTGAGAACAGTGATCTCAAGCAGTGGAAAATGAATGAGGGTACAAAAGACAGTATACCGATTCAATCATATAGGAAGGGTGAGGTACCTGGTACCCACAACGTAAAATACGAATCACATATCGACGAAATCACCATCGAACACAAAGCCCATAACCGANTTGGTTTTGCCCTNGGTGCAGTGATAGCCGCCGAATGGATTGTGGGTAAAAAAGGAATTTTTAAAATGGAAGACGTGCTAAATCTGTAATCAAATGAATGGAGTTCAATGGATCATTTTTGGCTTGATAATTCAAATCGTTCATTTTTTAGGAACTTGGAAGTTATATAAAGCTGCTGGAGAAGCTCCTTGGAAGGCCATCATNCCAGTATACAATGCAATAATTTTTTTTAAGATNATTCACCGTCCCAAATGGTGGGTGTTTTTATTGTTTCTTCCAGTTATCAATCTCATGATNTTTATGGTTTTATGGATCGATACTGTAAAACACTTTGGAAAAAACAAATCCATAGACAGTGTATTGGCCATACTAACTTTAGGGTTTTACATTTACACCATCAATTATCAAACCGATCCCAAATACATCTCCGACAAAAAAGAAATTTCTAGATCCGTTTTTANCGAATGGATAGGCTCTATTGTATTTGCTGTAGTCGCAGCAACTTTTGTTCATAATTATTTTTTTCAACCCTACATAATTCCAACAGGGTCATTAGAAAAATCGTTGCTCATTGGTGACTTTCTTTTTGTCAGCAAATTTCACTATGGTGCAAGAATTCCTNCTACCACAATTGCATTTCCTATGGTTCACGACACCCTTCCTTTAGTNAAGAGTAGATCGTATTTAAACAAGCCTCAATTGCCGTATCTCAGACTGCCAAGAATTCAAAAAATCAAAAGAAATGATATTGTAGTTTTCAATTGGCCTGCCGACACTGTGAGAAGATTCTTCGTGAAAGAGGCCGGTGTCAAAAAGCCATTGGATAAAAAATCTAATTATGTCAAGAGATGTGTTGGTATCGCTGGAGACACNCTCGAAATCATTGGTGGTTTTGTCCATATTAATGGAGTAAAAAACNTTTTGCCGGAAAGGGCGAGAGTTTTATTTAATTTCAAAGCCTACAATAGTAAAGGTGTATCATCAAGAAAACTATTGGATCTTGGTATAAGAGATTTCTACAGAAGGTTCAGAATCGAAAATATTTCTCAGAATAGCTATGCCCAACTTACCCCTTATTTATTGGGTACCCAAGACAATAGCCAAGGAAATTTTATTGTGATTACCAGTCACAAAGGATTACCCATTGAATTAGTCAGATCCCTGGGGTTGAGGGTTAGTGAAATTCTTGAAAAATCGAAAGANTTAAATTTGACCATCAAGGAAGCTGAAAACCTTAAAAAACAAAACTTTATTGATAGTATTATTCAAAGAAACCAAAAAATAAAAACTCCAAATTCATCATTTTTTCCTAATAAAATTCCATTTGACTGGAATAATGACAATTTTGGACCAATTTTAATCCCAAAAGCAGGAGCAGCAGTAGATTTAAATTTAGACAACTTGCCGCTTTACAAAAAAATAATTGTTGATTATGAAAAGAACAAGCTTGAAACTGATGGAAACACTATACTGATCAATGGAAATAAAAGTACCCAATACAAATTTAAAATGGATTACTACTGGATGATGGGAGATAACCGCCACCGTTCAGAAGATAGTCGTTTTTGGGGGTTTGTACCCGAAGACCATATCGTGGGAAAACCAGTTTTCATTTGGTTCAGCATAGATGGAATCAATGATGGAATTCGGAACTGGAAAATCCGGTGGGACAGAGTCTTTTCAACTGTTGGTGGTTCAGGCAAAAGGGTGTCTTACTTTCCATATTTTATCGTTCTAGTAGTTATCTGGCAATCTTATGTTTACTACAGAAAACGAAAAAGTAAAAAACAAAATTGATGGTTGTTGGAGTTTGCCCCGCATACCTCCCCAATATCCAATACATGAGTTGGGTTGTGTCCCAAAGTCAAGTCGCATTTGTGACAGATAACCCTTATCAAAAACAAACCTACCGAAATCGCACTGAAATATATGGTGCTAATGGGAAACTGAAATTAATTATACCTATCGTTCATACCAAAAAAAAAAGTCGTCAGGCTGATAAAACTGTTGCCATTAATTATGATAATGATTGGCAAAAAGATCATTGGAAATCCCTTGAGGCAGCCTACCGATCCTCACCTTTTTTTGAGTTTTATGAGGAGGATTTCCACCCTTTTTATTATAAAAATTTTGAAAAACTTATGGATTTTAACATAGAATTAATCAAAAAAATTCTTTTGCTTTTAGATACTGATATAATTCTACTTCCAAAAGAGAAAGCTGATGAGGAATTTTCTGATTTAATAATTGCAAAAAAAATAAATAAGATTGAGATCCCCCACTACCATCAAGTTTTTCAATCCAAACACGGGTTTATAAATAATCTAAGCGTATTAGATTTATTATTCAATTTAGGACCTCAGAGTCTAGAGTATCTACTTAGATTAAAATATTAAGTCTATTTCCATTCCAATAATGCTGAAATCGGTTTATGGTCGGACAACTTCAGATCATGGACCTTGAAATTGATCACTTTAAATTTTTTATCCGTAAAAATAAAATCGATTCGAAAGGGGAAATATGCTAGTTTGTAGGTTGCACCCAAACCTTCGCCAGAAATCATAAATGTATCTAATCGATCATCTTTTAATCGTTTGTAAACCTTTGAAAATGCATTGTTGTTTAGATCTGTACAAATAATTGTAGGGTTATTATTTTTTTGTTCAACTTTTTCGAATCGATCAATCTGAAGCTCTTGCTTCTGAACCACAGACTTAATTCGTTGTATAAATTTTTGGGAATGTTCCTGAGTAAAAAGTGTATCCTTTAAATTAATGCTTAACGATTCCAGATGGACATTATAAACTCTAATGCTGTCTTTTTTATAAAAAAAGTCAGCAAAAAGACCACTATTATTAGAATCCGAAAAATCCAATTGACCCCTATTTACCAGAGGATATTTCGACAAAATGCAGAGTCCATTTTGTCCGTTTTTTTTTGAAGAGGCAGTATATTGATGGGGATAGTTTTTAAATTTTGGGCTGAACTCCATCGAGAACTCTTGTAAACAAACCAAATCAGGGTTTTCATTACTGATAAAGCTTTCTATGGATTCGGGTACTGATTTAGAGTCGATCCATTTAAAGCTATTGAACAACCTAACGTTAAAACTCATAACTTTTATTCCATTGGAAATAGGGATAGCATTATTGGGAAACTTGTAAAGTTTTCCCCACTCTTTAAAACCAATAAATATCGAAAAAATAAAGAGAAGTAAAGGCCATTTGAATTTAATGAGCCAAAAAACAAAGAATAGTACATTTGTTAATGCAATAACTGGTACCATCAAGTTGAGAATTGGATAATGGTAAAATTCCCAAAAAACATCCATCAAAAAAAGCTGAAGGGTTAACAAAATCAAATTTATCAGCATTATGATTTTAGACAGAAAATTTAATCTCATAGAAAATTGAATACTTTGATTATAAACTTTGTATTATTCTTTCCCAGCCTTAAACAAATAGTCTTTTTCTTCTTTACTAAGGCTATCATAACCGGAATTACTGATTTTATCCAAAATACTATCAATCTTGTTCTGATGGATCCTTTCACCACTTTTTTTTGAAGTAGCGGATTTGCTTTGAGGGGAACGATAAACTCTTTTAAGATAATTTTTTGTAAAAATCGACTGCCATATATTTTGAAAACCTGACCCTAAATCTCTTCCTTCAGCAAGTAGTTTAGCATAGAAAAAGCCTAGTACCGCACCACCTATGTGGGCCAAATGACCTCCTGCATTACCGTATGGTATTTGAATAACATCAATAAAAAAGAAAGCTAGTCCAACATATTTTAATTTTAATTTGATAAAGAAAAAACGAATCTCCTGATTGGGTGTATATTTACAAATGAATATGAATACTGCCATCACACCCGCGGAAGCTCCAATCAATGGGGGATAATTTCCTTCGAAAACCGGAAACAGCGAGTAACTACTAATAAAAATTAAACCTCCGGAAATGACTCCCAAAAAATAATTATTAATAAATATACGATCAGGAAATAGATTGAGGAGTAAACGTCCAGCATAAAAAAGGAGGACCATATTCCACAACAAATGAAAAAAACCACTATGAACAAAACTATATGTTATCAGTGACCAGGGCCTTTTGATAAAAGTCCAAAGATTAGGTGAAAGCTGGAGCCAATTAAAATAAGCGCTAGGTGGAATGTTGAACAAAAAGAAAAGTACATTTAACAACATGGGCAATAGAAAAAAAACCACATTAATTAAAATGATTTTTTCTGCAATAGAGAAAGTACCAAATCTGTATTTGAGATTATAGAAAAAACTCATAAATCCCAACGTTTGTTATTGAAATCATTTTTCTTCCAATACCACATCATTACCAAGCCTGTCAAGGCTCCCCCAACATGAGCAAAGTGAGCAATAGGACCAATGGAGTATGAGGAGAAACCAAAGAAAAGATCCGCTAGTATCAGAATGGGAACCAAAATCTTAGCTTTTACGGGAATAGGAGGAAACAAAAGCATCAATTGGGCGTTGGGAAATAGCATTGCAAAACCAACCAAAACACCATAAAGGGCTCCAGAGGCTCCAACCATTACTGAACGAAAGGCATTAAATGCACCCGATAAATTCCCTTCTCCAATAATATCAATGGCAGCGGTGGGTAGTTCAGCGGTATTATAGAAAGTACTAATTTGAGGGGCTGTAAGTCCATAATCAGTCAATGCAATATTGACATTATCTACCTGATAATAATACAACAAAAGCTGCAATGCCGCAGCACCAATTCCAGTTGATAAATAAAAGAAAATAAATTTTTGTTTGCCCCACATCTGCTCCAGTGGGGTTCCAAACATCCACAACCCAAACATATTAAAGAAAATATGTGAAACATCCCCATGCATAAACATATGTGTCAAGGGTTGCCAGATCTCAAATTTTGGATTTTCTGGATAGTGTAATGCAAACCAATCGTAAACCTGATTGCCTAAGGTAATGGTGGCTAGGAAAAAAATCCCATTTATGATCAGTAAGTGTTTTACTGTCTCAGTAACATTGCGCATTAATCCAATTTTTTTTCCAATTCTTCTTTATCTAAAGTAATAAAAATCTTACGATTAAAAGGACAGGTGAGCGTGTCTTTGCAGGCAAAGAGGTCATCAACCAGTGCTTGTTGCTCCTCCACAGTAAGAGTCATATTTGCTTTAATGGAAAGCGACTTGGATAAAATTTTAGCTATATAATCGGATTGACTAAAACTCTCGACCTGCTCATGGTCATCGATAAGGGAAAATATATCCTCAAAAAGCTGTCCTAATTGTTTGTCATTACAAAATGCAGGAATACCTGATATTAATAGATTATTGTCTTGAAGTTTTACTAAAAATCCCATTGCATTAAGATTTGCCTCTAATTCTCCGAACAGAGCAATTTGCTGATTGGTTAACTCAATTTCCATTGGGAATATCAATTGTTGACTGACCATATCTCTTTTAGTAATACTGGTGAGAAGTTTCTCGTATAGAACCCTTTGATGGGCCCGTTGTTGATCGATGACTAAAAGACCTGATCGGATGGTGGTAACAATAAACTTTCTCAGTAATTGAAAAACCTTGGGAGTTTCATCGAAAGCGAGTTTTAATTCCTCATCCCTTTTATCTGGTTCATTCTTAATCTCCAATCCAGAGTACAAGCTTTCCCAATTATTTTTTGAAGCTTTTATTATGCCTTTTTCATGGTTATTAAAAGGATTAAAACTGGAATCCATCTCTACTGAGGGCAAATTTGAAGGAGGATTTTGCTGAAGACCATATGGGATGTCCAGACTGGGATCCCTCTCAAAATCTAAAACAGGTGTCGCTTGAAACATTCCTAAGCTATGTCTTACCATTGATTTTATGATCGCATAAAGGTTTTGCTCCTCTTCAAACTTGACCTCTGTTTTGGTGGGGTGAATGTTAATATCTATAGTTTTTGGATCAATTTGAATGAAGATGAAATAACCTGGATGAAATTGATCACGCAACATACCTTGAAAAGCAGAATTTACTGCGTGGTTTAAAAAGGGACTTTTGATGTAACGTTTATTTACAAAAAAGAACTGCTGACCCCTGGATTTTTTCGCGAATTCAGGTTTTACGATAAATCCTTCAATCCCAGCTAGAGTCGTCATCTCCTCGACAGGAATCAATTTCTCTTCGATTTTATTACCAAAAATATTGGCTATTCGTTTTCTGTAATTTACCGCTGGTAGTTCAAAAAGTTCTGAGCCATTATTCATAAAAGTAAGTTTAACTTCAGGATGAATAAGGGCTACTCTATGAAACTCATCAATTATATGACGTAATTCAACTTTGTCTGATTTGAGGAAATTTCTCCTTGCAGGTACGTTATAAAAAAGGTTTTTTACTGCAATGGAAGTTCCTTTTGGAGCAACTGAAACTTCCTGACCTTGCACCTCACTTCCTGATATTTTGAGGCAGGTAGCCATTTCATCCACCTCTCTTTTAGTATAAACCTGGACATGAGAGATGGCAGCAATAGAGGCCAAAGCTTCACCCCTAAAACCTTTAGAGGTAATAGAAAATAAATCATCTGCAGATTTAATTTTGGATGTAGCATGGCGTTCAAAAGCTAATCTCACATCATTGATTGACATTCCTATACCGTTATCGATTACTTGAATATTAGTTTTACCAGCACCATTGACCAATAATTGAATTTCGCTTGCCTTTGCATCAATGGCGTTTTCCAAAAGTTCTTTGACTACAGAGGCTGGTCTTTGAATGACTTCACCTGCAGCAATTTGGTTAGCTACATGATCTGGTAGAAGCGAAATGATATCATCCATCAGAATTTAAATAGAGATAAATCAAAATCGATAACATAAAGAAAAGCCAAAACCAAAATCAAGATGATGATGACCAAGCCGTATGAAATTCCTCGATTGTTCCGAGTTCGCATTTTCAGACGAGCTTCATGCCATTGCTGACCAAAATCATTATGGTTGTAGGTATCCCGATACTTTGAAAATTTAGAATCAAAATCATAAAGATTCCCTCCCTCCTTACCGCTGAAATAGCGGGGAGTATAATTGTATCTTCGATTTTTTTTCAGTTTGAAAAGACTGATCTTCATGCGACGTTAATTGATTATTGGGCGAAACAGTAATACTACCAAATTTAGCGAAAGTGAACGAAATTGCCGTTGAGTTTGTAAAATTTGTAGTGGAAAAAACTAAAGGCTGGTCATCCTCAAAGCGGTGACAGCCGCTTCTACCCCTTTATTACCTTTATCCCCACCACTCCTAGCTTTGGATTGTTCGATGGTTTCATCTGTCAATACACAAAAAACCACAGGTGCTTTACCATTCAGGTTCAGGTCTTTTATGCCTTGTGCAACTGCATTTGAAATGAATTCGAAATGTCTTGTTTCTCCCTGAATGATGCATCCAATAGCAATGATGGCGTCAAAATCCATTCGCTGTGCACTATTGGCTCCATAAACAAGCTCAAAACTACCAGGAACATCAATTCTGACAATATTTTTATTAAAGACATTGTGATCTATCAATGTGTTTTTGGCTGCCTGAAAAAGAGCTTCAGTTATTTCTTTATTCCACTCTGAAACAACAAGAGCTATACGAGAGTTTTTTCCATCCGGAACTCTGGAAACATCATATTTGGAAAGGTTATTTTTGGCAGTAGCCATTATTTAATATTTTCCAGCAAACCTATTTGAACTCCTACCATGCTGGCCTCTTTAGAATCAGAATACTCAGATTGTATCCTTTTGAAATAATTTATTGCTTCACTATTTTTACCAAGTGTAGCTCCCAAAATTCCTGCTTTGAAAAGGTATTTCGGTGCACTGAAAGAATTCTGGCTGGACTCAAAAGCTGCTACATAATACTCATACGCTTCCTCAGGCTGGTCTATTTGAGCAAAAGCGTCCCCAATAGCGCCTTTGGCAAGGGCTTTGAGCATCACATCCTCTGTGTCGAATTGATCTAAATATTCAATCGCGTTGACATAATCTTCCAGATTTAAGTAGGCCATCCCGGCACTATAGGTGGCTAATTTAGCTGCAGGTGTTCCTTTGTAATTTTCAATAATATCCAAAAAACCGTACTTTCCCTCCCCTCCATTCAGGGCTCTACGAAATAAAGAATCAGGTTCTTGACCATTGACGGCCAATTCAAAGTAATATTGAGCTTGACTCAGTTCACTGACCGCTTCCAATTTTTTTGGCTCAAAAATGTAATTCTGATAGCCTAGGTAGGATAACACGGATAAAGCGATGATGCCTACACCTGCCAAAATGAAATTTTGAAATTTGGAAACCCATTCTTCGGTTCGAGATGCAGTGGTGTCTAATTTTTCAAAAACCTCCGCAGTTGTGCTCTCTAACTCTACTTTTTTTTCGGCAGCTGGTGAAATTGATTTTTTATAACCTCTCTTTTTGTAGGTTGCCATTTGTGTTTTTTTAAGTCCCCAAAATTAACCTTTTTTGGGGCAAAACCAAAAACTCGTGAAATAACGAAAATAGTTGGCTGTAAAAAATTTAAATTTTGTTTTACCTTTCTAAACCAAACTATATTTGCATAAATGTTTTTAAAGCAATTGACCCTTACCAATTACAAAAATATTGAGGCTTCTCAATTCGATTTTCAAGCATCTATCAATTGCCTTATTGGTAATAATGGAATTGGAAAGTCAAATATTTTAGATAGCATCTACCACTTGGCTTTTACCAAAAGCTATTTTAATCCCTCTGGGGTCCAAAATATTCAGTTTGGTAAGGATTTTTTTTTGATTGAAGGAAAATTCAGCAAAGACGGTAAAGAAGAAAAAATCAATTGTAGTCTTAAAAAAGGTCAAAAAAAGACTATAAAGAGAAACGGTAAAGTTTATGATAAGACTTCAGAACACATTGGGCTAATTCCTTTAGTAATCATTTCACCTGCTGATCGGAATTTAATCATTGAGGGCAGCAGTACTAGAAGAAAGTTTATTGATGGAGTAATAGGACAAACTGATAAAACTTTTTTAAAAAAACTATCCAACTACAATAAAATATTGGCTCAACGGAATGCGCTACTTAAATTTTTTGCTCAAAACCGGACTTTTGATTCAGAAACATTGGGCATTTATAATCATCAATTGAGTGAATTGGCACAACCCATCTACGAAAAGAGAAAAGCATTTATGGAAGTTTTCATCCCCATATTTACAAAAAGACACCTCAGCATCAGTAATGGTTCTGAAAAGGTGGAAATTCGATACGCATCTGATCTTTTCGAAAATAAAATGTCCGATTTACTGGATCATAATTTAGAAAAAGACAAAATGCTCCAATTCACCTCCGTTGGAATTCACAAAGATGACTTAGATTTATTGATCTCAGGAATGCCAATAAAAAAATTTGGTAGTCAAGGGCAACAGAAAACTTTTCTTATTGCACTCAAACTTGCACAATTTGATTTTATAAAGGAAAAGTCAGGCATCAATCCCATAGTGCTTCTGGATGACATTTTTGATAAGTTAGACCAAGAGAGAGTTACCCAAACCATACAATTATTCGACAATGAATGTCTTGGGCAAATATTTATTTCTGATACCCATGAAGATAGAATCCTAGCGGCATTGAAAATGAGTTCCTCTACTTACGAAATATTTAACCTTAGTTAGCAAATGTTCAGATATTTTTTCCTTAGTTCACTTATCTTATGTTTTGGTTGTAAAAATAGAATTACGTCAAGCCAGCTTGATCTGCTCAACGGCTATTGGAGTATTGATTACATCACCCACAAGAATGAAACTTTTTATCCCAAAGGTGCGACCAAGCTTATAGATTTTTATGAGGTAAATGACAGAAAGGGGATCAGAAAAAAAACACAACCTCAATTGAATAATAAATTTTTAGTCACCAAAGATTTAAATAACTTTAAAATTAAATTTATTAATAAAAATTGCTATTTAAGTTTTCAAACGGTTTGGGATCAATGGGAAGAAAAAGTTATTAAGTTGAATCAAAATGAATTGGTTCTTGAACATCAGGAAAAAAGATATCATTACAAAAGGTTTGACAACAGAAATTGACCTATGAAGTCACCTAAAAGAAAATTTGAACCTCAAAGCATTGGTAAAGTGCTAGACGAAATCGTAAATTCAGAAGCATTAAAGACCGGAATTACCAATACCCGAATCAAAGATTTGTGGTTCGAATTAATGGGATCACACATAACCAATTACACTGATAAAGTTTTGCTCAAAGGAAATACGATTATTGTTTCATTAAACAATGCCGCCTTGAGAGAGGAGCTGACTTATGGTAAAGAAAAGATCAGGAAAATGATGAATCAAGAATTGGGCAGTGAAGTACTCAAAAAAATTGTACTTCGCTAAAACATTTCTCTTATGGAAAAATGAAAAGCTGCCTCTATTTCAGCATTTTCATTACTGTCAGAGCCATGTACAGCATTTTCTCCCACTGAAGTAGCAAATTGTTTGCGCAGAGTACCCTCTGCAGCCTCTTCAGGGTTGGTGGATCCGATCAAAGTTCTGAAATCATCGACTGCGTTTTCTTTTTCAAGAATAGCCACAACAATAGGACCCCGACTCATAAAAGATACCAGATCATTGAAAAATGGGCGTTCTTTGTGAACCGCATAGAACAATTCAGCATCACGTTGAGACATTTGTATCATTTTCATTGAGACAATTCTAAATCCCGAGGCATTAATTTTACTTAGGATCGCGCCTGCGTATCCTTTTTCTACAGCATCAGGTTTAATCATTGTGAAAGTTCTATTCGAAAGCATAGCGGTTAATTTTGATGCAAATTTATAAAAAATGTAAACTTTTGCTATTCCAGCTCTTTTTTATAAATATTTACCAAATTGTTAGAAAACAAAAGGACCAAATTTTGGTATCTTTGGACAAATGGACAATCAACTCTTAGAAGAATTTAAAAAAGCACTTATCACCCAAAAAAAAATTGTCATCATACCCCATAAAAATCCAGATGGCGATGCATTGGGAAGTAGTCTTGCCCTTCAAGCTTTTTTAACCAAAACTGGACATTATTCACAAATAATTGCCCCCAATGAATACCCAGAATTTCTAGATTGGATGCCCGGTCAAAAGAAAATTAAGAAATTTTCAAATGCTTTAGACGAATCGATCCAAGCGATAGAAACTGCAGACATCATATTCACCTTGGACTTTAATCAGTTAAGCAGAATTGATCAATTGGGCCCTTTCGTAGAAAAAAGTAATGCTTTAAAAATAATGATTGACCATCATGAACACCCGGGAGATTATGCATCGATCACCTTCTCAGATGCCACTAAGGGTTCGACTTGTGAAATGGTGTATGAATTGATTAGTCAATTGGATCACGATCAAATCGATGAGTCTATTGCGTCTTGTCTTTATACAGGTATTATGACCGATACTGGCTCATTCAGATTTCCCTCAACTACAGCCAGAACACATCAGGTTGTAAGTAAGCTTATTGAAAAAGGTGCTCAACCCCATTTGATAAATCAAAAAATTTATGACACAAATTCTATTAATCGATTACGATTATTAGGTACTGCACTCAAAAACCTAAAAAAAATCGACAGTACCCCGGTAGTCTATATTACACTTTCACAAAAGGAATTAAATCAAAATAAATTCAAGAAAGGAGATACTGAGGGCTTTGTCAATTATGGACTTAGTCTTGAAGGCATATTATTGGCAGTGATCATGATTGAAAATGAAGTTGAAAAAATCATCAAAATGTCTTTTCGATCTAAAGGGTCATTCGACGTAAACAAGTTTGCAAAGAAATATTTCAATGGTGGAGGGCACGTAAATGCAGCTGGAGGATTATCAAATTTAACTTTAGATGAAACTGTTGAACAATTGATCAAGGTAATAGCAGAAGAAAAATCAAAATTTTATGTTTAGGATCACGTTTTTATTGATGATTTCTTTCACTCTTTTAGAATGTCAAAATATTGAGCCACGGCAACCTATTAATAAACAAAAGCAGGTTTTTCTTAATGAATCTGCCAAACGAAATAAAAACATCATTGCCATTGAGCAGTCTTTATTTAGTAAAGTAATACATCAGGAAGAAAAGTTATCTTTTGAAAGTTCACCTCAAGGCTTTTGGTTTGCTTATCAAAATAAAACACCTTTGAGAGACAGCTACCCCATAAAAGGGGACCGTGTTACTTTCAGGTATCGAATAGAAGACATTAACGGAAATCTTCTATACAATGAAAAAGAATTAGGTGATGTCAGCTTTCTGGTGGATCAAGAGGATTTGATCCCTGCTCTAAGAGAGGGCATAAAATATTTACGATTGGGAGAAATTGGTGTATTTCTCTTTCCTTCCTACCTTTGTTTCGGCTACCAAGGTGATGGAGAAAAAATTGGAATCAATCAACCCCTTCGTTTTACAATAGAACTTTTAAAACACGAAAAAAACTAAATTAATTAATTATGAAAATAAATAATTTCCTGTACCTGCTTTTTGCTTTGTCGATAATCAGCTGTGTCGAAAAGTTTCCTGAATTAGATGAAGGCTTGTATGCCAATATTGAAACAAATAAAGGCGATATAATTTTGCAATTGGAATTGGAAAAAACTCCTATTACCGTTGCCAACTTTGTTTCACTAGCAGAGGGAAACAATCCTGAAGTATCAAAAAAGTTTTTGGGAAAGAAATATTATGACGGATTAATTTTTCACAGAGTCATCAATGACTTTATGATTCAAGGAGGAGATCCAACCGCAACAGGAGCTGGAGGACCAGGCTATAAATTTACTGATGAAATTACTGATTTGACCCACAGTGGTCCCGGGATACTTTCAATGGCCAATTCAGGACCCGCAACAAATGGTAGTCAATTCTTTATAACTCATAAAGAAACCCCTTGGCTCGATGGAAAACACACTGTTTTTGGTAAAGTAATTCAGGGTCAAGCGGTTGTGGACAGTATTGTACAAAAGGACACTATTGTCAATGTATCTATTATTAGAAAAGGAGTTCACGCTGAAAAATTTGATGCCCCAAAAGTGTTTTCAAATTATTTTGAAGAGGAAATAATTGCGAAAAGAGAAAGAAAAGAAAAATATGCAAAAGAACTTGAAAAGTTGACTTCTGGAATGGAGCAAACCGATAGCGGACTTTACTATAAAATCA
>NZAX01000073.1 GCA_002687665.1 Flavobacteriaceae bacterium | reverse complement strand
TTAAATATATCGAATATATATTTGATATTTAAATTATTTGGCGCTGTCATTAAAATTTACTGTCAGATCAAAAATTTCATTGATGAGTCTAAATAAGGTTTTTTCAAAACGATCCAAGTTTTCTTGATTTAAAGCCTGGTATTTGTCGTTTTCTGTGGAAAAAGCCATAAAATATTGGGGTAGGTTTCTGAAAGAAATAATTCCTGCAGCTGCTTTTTGATGTTTAGACAAAAGAGGTTTTTGGACATAAGAATATAGTAGAATCTGAAACAGATAGGCGTAGTCAGTCTGTTCATCAAATACCTCCCAATGAGGTAATTTGAGCTGTCTGGGTTGAATCATACCTGTTTTATAATCGATAATTCTAAGGGTATCGTTGTATAGGTCGATACGATCCACCACACCTACTAGTTTTATAGGAAAATCAATTCCTGGCACTTGAATACTTTGCTCAAATTGATCTTCTAAATTTAGTATCTTAATTCGATTACCCTCTTGAACACATTTTTCCTCAATGGTTAAAAAATCTAAAATGGATTTTTTCAGTACTTCAAAAATGATGTGGTTCCGTCCGGTTCTATGTTCATCACCGTGGTATATAGATTGGTAGCATTCTTCCATCAGGGGCAGAAGGCGCTCTTTCATTTGTTTAAAATCGATAGGTTTAAGAATTTGATTCTGATAGGGCAAGTAGAGTCGCTCAACCACCTCATGTACCAAGTTTCCTTTGTCCATATAGTTGATCGTAGACTCCACAGAAGTCTTTTCTTTGATCTTAAGCACTCTTTGGTAATAAAATTCCAAAGGGTTCCTCAGGTATAGAGAAAGAGAGGAAGGTGAAAACCCTTTTTGAGCAATGGCACGCAAACGCTGATAAATGTTTTCGGTTTTTTTGATTGAGTAATCATATCTGGGAGGAGTTTTGTAATTCAGGACCAGCCGTTTTTCTTCGATTTGATGATCAGGCTGAGGTTGGTATTTTAACTGATACAAAAAGCGACTCATTTCTCCGGAATTGAGTCCATCACTTTGGGTGTTATAGAGTAAATAAACCCTTTTGGCCCTTTGAAGGAGACGGTAAAAGTGATAAGTATAGATGGCGTCGTTTTCCAAAAAAGTGGGCAAGTTGAATTTTTTCTTGAGATCAAAGGGCAGGAAAGAATGGTTCTTTTTACCTGAAGGTAAAATCCCCTCATTGAGATTGGTGATCACCAAATTATCAAAATCCAACAAACGGGTTTCCAGTAGACCCATAAACTGAATGCCTTCAAGTGGTTCTCCCAAAAAATCGATCTTCTCACTTTTGACAAGCCATCTAAACACCAAAATTAACAATGGAAGATTTTCAATGAAAGCATAATTTTGATGCATAGCTTCCAACTGATTAAAAATGGTTTTGAATTTTTCAAAATAGGCCAAATGGAGTGCAGCATCTGTTTCTTTTATCTGTTCCAAAAAGTCAATATGATAGTCGCATATGCGAATCAATCTAGGCAGGAAATCGTCAATGGAAGCAACCGGAGCAAAAAAGCAATAGCCGATGGACCGAATGTTATCCGATGCATAAAGTTGGTTTTGAGCTAAACGAAAAAGATTTTTGGACTCAATCTCTTTTAAAAACTCGTTGAAATTTAAATGATGAAATTGGAGCAGTGAAAGGCACCAAGGGGTGGATAATAAACTTTTGAAGTTTTTATAAAAGAAAGAGCCCTTCTTGTTGTTGAGGTGTAACTGAAAAAATATTTCGAAAAAATCGGCTGTTGGGGTTTCCTTCAAGGGGTAGCCCATTGTGACATTCCAAGTCAAAGCAATATTATCTATGGCAGAAAGTGCCGGGGTCAAAATGGATTCGTTGCCCAAAACCACTGCTGTTTTTTCATCGGGGTAATCTGATGCCAGCTGTCCCGCCAATTGACCAGCATATTTGGCTTGAGCAATATTTTTGCTCACACCAATAATTTCAATTTTTTTAGATTGAGCATAGTGCTTTTGAAATGAAGTAGGTTGGGAGCGTAAGGATTTCCAATCTGCATGATAACGACGAATAAATTTCCCGGCGGCATGAGCCTTGTCATGAAAGAAATAGTGATCAATGTCCCAACAGACTTTTCCCTTATCTCTGGATATAAATTCCTGAATGATCTGGGCTTCGGATTCATTAAGGGCATTGAAACCGACAAAATAATGGTATTTGTTCGTCTGGTTTAAATAAAACTCCAAATTGGCAACCGCCTCTCTAAAAATAAAACCCAGGGTTCCTTGCTGTTTTTCTTGTAGCCTTTGATTTAATTCCTCATAAAGCGCAGGCATAAGTCTCCAAAATTCCATATGGTTTTGGATAATATTAGTCTGATCTTCACTTTTGGTCCATTGGGTCATTTCCTGGAGCGAAAATTGGAAATCAAATAAAGTTTTGACATCCACCAAATGGGCGTCCATCTCATTGAAATCGGATAAAATTATCTTAGCCCAACCCAAAAATTGATCGAAAGAATCCCGGTGTTTTTCATCTGATACTGCTTGGTAGGCAGAGTAAAATTCAAAGGTCAAATCAACGGGAGAAACCTTTTTAAGGGTAGAAAGCTCCTCTACAAAGTTCTCGATACTCAGGATTTCGGGTGCAAAAGCCGGTTTTTGAATTTGAAGGGCCAATGCGTTTTTTAAAAACAAACTTGCCCGTTGATTGGGCACAACAACTTTAATCGATTCAAAAGGATATTTTGAATTGACAATTTCTTCCGCTATTTCATCCAAAAAGGTTTTCATCCTTATTTTTCAATCGTAAAGTAAAACATCATACTATCGTTTTTACTACTGTCTTTTTCCCAATGTAAACTAAATAGCATTTTGATTTTTCTTGGGTCATCTCCTCAAGTAGCTCAGCATAGTAAGTAATTTGAGTAAAATGATGTGGCCGTTCTTTTCCAGTTTTATAATCAATAATCACCCAGCCATCTTTATTTTTTACAATCCTATCGGGACGAACAATAAATTTTTGAGGAATCAAAATGTCTTTTTCATTATAAACTTCGATTTCTTCTTGATAGAAGCGTGAAAGTTGTGGATGATCCACAATATTTTTTACCATTTGCAGATAGTGATCGTATTCCTGTTTGTTTATATTCCCGGAATGGAGGGCATTGATCACCACAGCGGAAACATCCTTGGCACAGGATACTTCGGCCATTAAATCGTGAATTAATATGCCTTCTTTTCGGGCGGCAATGGTCGAATCGTCGTTCTTTGCGTGCATTTGTACCCAAAGTCTTTTTTGCCAATTTGAATGAACTTTGAAATCGGGTTTGAAGGTTTTAAGGGGAGTTTCATCCTCTTCTTCTATCTCCTCCCTATCGGCAGTATCCCACCTAAAAGGGTGATCTATTTCAGGGGTTTGATTTCGACTTCTAACAAAATGATTGAGCAAAGTGGCATAACTTTTATCGACAGGAATGTTTTCTTCTTCCAAAGTGCATATCAAATACATTTGAGAAACAGCTCGGGTCAAAGCCACATAGAGGATGTTTAGGGCATCTCTTTGCTCTGCCAAAAGCTGACGTTCATAAAATGCAGTGGCTTCTTCACCCAAGTATTTTAATTTATTTGAAAAATGAATTCTTCCCCAACTGAAGGGAGTTTCAAAATGATTTTTGATGGGGTACCATACTTTTCGACTCCTGGAGGAAACCAATTCTTCTGAGGCAAAAGGTATAACCACTACGGGAAACTCAAGTCCCTTAGCCTTGTGAATGGTCAAGATTTTGACGGCATTGGTTCCTTCAGGAATAACAATTTTTTGATCCTTTCCCTTTTGCTCCCAATAGTGAAGGTAACTCATGAAGCCTACTTCGTCTTGACTACTGAACTCGAAGATATCATCCAAAAAAGCGTTTAAATGTGCCTCCGTATTTTCAATCAGTTGGAAGGCGGCAATGGCATACTCAACTGCATTGTAAAGAGATTTTTTTGAAAAAAAATGAAAATCAAATGTAAATTCAAATTGTTTTTTAATTTCTTTTTCAAAGGCAAAAATGGGAAGAAAAATAGTTGAACTCAGGCTTTGGTGCAAATCGATTTTTGTGCCCTTATTGTGATACAAAAATTCAATGATATTCTTTCTTTCCTCCTCATTATCGGGATCTATTGTTACACGAATAAGCGAAATAAGGAAATTTACTTTTTGAGAACTTCCCAGTGATAATGACTCTGAGGAGATCATGGGTATGTCTTGTCTCTGAAGTGCTTCAGCTATTATAGCTGCCTGCTCTTTCTTTCTAACCAAAACAGCCATGTCTTTCCACAAAAAACCACTAGATCGAGCAGCTTTGAGTGAGCTGACAGTTTGTTCTTGATAGATAGGATTAGTAATTTCTTTTTTCCTACTCTTTTCGATAAACCTTACCACTACTTCCCCCCCCTTTTTGAGATTAAATTCCTGTTTGGTTTGTTGCTCAAACATTTGCTTTTGCTCGGGGTCTTCACATCTTGAACCTACCCATCCAAAAAACTGATTGTTGAAATCTACAATGGCCCTTCGACTCCTGTAATTTTTGGGTAGAAGGGTGATCTCGGGAAGTAGTTGC
Organism: Flavobacteriaceae bacterium; assembly: GCA_002687665.1. GTDB lineage: Bacteria > Bacteroidota > Bacteroidia > Flavobacteriales > Flavobacteriaceae > UBA8316. The sequence goes on along the minus strand of NZAX01000073.1, from coordinate 8,108 downwards.
TGAAAGGGGCTTTCTTTTTTCAAAAGACTCAAAAATTGTTCGTTGTCCCCTCCCCTCCATCTGTATATTGCTTGTTTGGGATCGCCAACGAGAAATAACGATCCCACTTGATGGTCATCATCAAGCCCCTGTAAGGCGTTGGAAATTAAAGGAATGAGATTTTTCCATTGTAAGCGGGAGGTGTCTTGAAATTCGTCTATAAAGTAATAACGGTATTTTTCTCCAAGACGCTCGTAAATGTATGGAGCATCAAGGTCCGAAATTTCATCATCAATCATCTCATTAAATCGGCTGAGAAGTAATCGATTTTCAGGAAGTTGAAGTTCTTCAAGACCTTTTTCCATAAGGCCAATCAACGACGAAGGAGTCCATTGACTGATGATACTCTTCAAAAGTAAAATCCTACCTACTTTGGTTTTGGCTTGTGTAAAACTTTCAAGCAATCTAGGAATCAAAGCATCGATGATGGTTTTTTTGTTCATGGAAAGAGATTGGGTGAACAGACGTTGTCCTTCTATGAGGTTTTTTTCCAATTGGTTTTTATAAAGTCCATCAATTGTTCCATTGGCTATTTTTTCAAAGTGTTTGTAGAGGATTTTTCGATTGAAATCATCTTGGGTCAATCCCTGATCGTTGAGTAATTTAAGTGTATCGACTCCTAGTGCCCTGAGTTCATCCTCTAGGGATCTGAGAAGTATTTCGAAAGCTATTTTTTGTGCTTTAAAATCTTTTTGATCTATTTTTTTTAAATCAGAGAGTGGTTGCCGATCGTTTTCATTGAGCAGGAGTTTTGAGAAATCGAATAAATCCTGACCAATATTCCAACTCTTTAGTTCTTCAATTTTATTTAAACTAAAAGTGACCAGGGTTTCGGTCAAGTCTCTGTCTATCCCGGCTTGATCCAGAATATTTTCTGTCATTTCTTCCAGTAACATATCACTGTCTAGAGTAACCTCAAAGCTGGCGGGTATTTTTAAATCTTTGGCAAAACTCTTGATGATTTTGTGGGTAAAACTATCTAGCGTAATGACTTCAAAAGCGGCATACTCGTGAAGAATTTTGTTTAAAACCCTTTGCGCTTTTTGTTGCAATGATGGCAAGTCTATTCTCAGATCAATAATCAAACTGGAGCGAATATCTTTAATTTTATCATCCTCTAAATGATGGGCAAGCAGATAGAGGTTGTTCAAAATTCTGAATTTCATCTCATTGACAGCCTTATTGGTAAAAGTCAGTGCCAGCATATTTCGATAGCCGTTATCGTGATGTGTGCAGAGTAATTTTTTAAGGTAGGCGTAAACCAATGTATATGTCTTTCCAGAACCTGCAGACGCATTTATGATTTGAAAAGGACTTGATTCCATATATTGGTATAATTTTTAAAATTAGGTTTTTAGCTGTCATCATTTAACAAATCAATAAAAGAAATTCTAATTTTGTAAAAAATTAAATATTATTATGGCTTTCGAACTACCACAATTACCTTATGCATACGATGCATTAGAACCGCATATAGATGCAAAAACTATGGAGATTCACCACAGTAAACACCACAATGGTTACACAACAAAACTCAACGGTGCGCTTGAGGGATCGGGAATGGAGTCCGACACAATTGAATCTATTTTAGAAAACTTAGACATGGACAATGCTGCTCTAAGAAACAATGGAGGAGGATATTACAATCACTCGTTGTTTTGGGAAGTGATGGGGCCTAATGGAGGGGGAACTCCCTTGAGTACCTTAGCGCAAGCCATTGATGCAGCTTATGGATCATTTGAAAGTTTTAAAACCGCTTTTTCAAATGCAGCTGCTAACCAATTTGGTTCTGGCTGGGCTTGGCTTTGTGTTCAAAAAGGAGGCAAAGTAGAAGTTTGTTCATCTGCCAACCAAGACAATCCCTTGATGCCGGGTATCGGATGTGGAGGAACTCCTATTCTTGGTATTGACATTTGGGAACACGCTTATTATCTCAACTACCAAAACAGAAGACCAGATTATATTGATGCATTTTTTAATGTGATTAACTGGGAAAAAGTGAGTGAATTATATGAAAAAAATAAGTAAAAAAGGGATTCTTTCTAAATAGGTGAAAAATAAAAAGGGAGGATAAATCCTCCCTTTTTGCCCCAAATCTTACCATGAACTTAACCTACTTATGTTCTGGTATCATAAAAGTACCTTAAAGAAATACTGAGTTAATAATAAAACGTTAAAATGCACTTTTTTCTGATAACTGGATTTTGGATAAACTTTATTTAAATATAAAATGATCTTTTTTCTTTATTCAAAAAATTTATTCCTAACAATTAATAGGCTCTCACGGATTTTCCCTCATAAAAATTCATAAAAGCGCGGTTGACGACCCTATTACCTCCAGGTGTTGGATAGTCTCCAGAAAAATACCAATCACCAAGATTTTTCGGGCAGGCTTGATGCAAACCTTCTATTGTTTGAAAAATTACTTCTACCTCGGCCTTGATACTATCCCCTTTTAGCATTTGTGCAATTTTGGCTGAAATTTGCTCATTGGAAAAAGGTTCGTATAAGGCTCTCACACAATTTTCCACCTTCTCTAATGGATAATCTTGGTTGAGTTTGCATTTGCTATAAATACTCTCTAAGGTTTGTTCTAAAGTATTCCGGTCTTCGAGAAGCTTGAGGGTTGCCTTGAAAACAATAAAGTTGTCAATTTTAGCCATGTCTATTCCATAACAATCGGGATAACGGATCTGAGGTGCACTAGAAACAATAATAATTTTTTTGGGGTTAAGCCGATCCAACATCTTCAAAATACTCTTTTGTAAGGTGGTTCCCCTAACAATACTATCGTCGATAATCACCAAATTGTCGGTAGGTTTAATGACCCCGTAGGTCACATCGTACACGTGAGCCACAAGATCGTCCCTACTTGCATCTTCAGTGATAAAAGTCCTAAGTTTGGCATCTTTGATCGCTATTTTTTCAATTCTGGGACGTAAAGAAAATAGCTTTTCAAGCTCTCCGTTTTGAAGATGTTTTTTGTTTTGCATACTATCTTTTAGCAATTGAACAATATTATCTTGAACGGCACCCAAGAGGCCATAGAATGAGGTTTCAGCAGTATTTGGAATAAAGGAGAATACAGTATTTTTAAGATCGTTGTCAATGCTTTTTTGGATTTGAGGAAACAACAATCTTCCCAATATTTTACGCTCTTTATATATTTCAGCATCACCTCCTCTTGAAAAATAAATTCTCTCAAATGAACAAGACTTGGGGGCCACAGCTTGCTGAATTTGGCTCAATTTTACAGCACCAGATTTTTTGGTCAGTAAGGCACAGCCAGGAGGCAGCTCAAGAATATTCTCAAAAGCTACATTAAACACCGTTTGAATGGCTGGTCTTTCAGATGCAACCACTAGTATTTCATCATCATCGTAGTAGAAAGCAGGTCGAATCCCAGCAGGATCTCTGAAAACAAAAGATTCCCCATGGCCCAATAGCCCTGCAATGGTATAACCACCATCCCATTTCTTGGACGCTTTTTGCAAAACCTTTTCCATACTTAGTAGCTCTGCAATTTGAGGAGAAGCAGCTGATTTTGTAAATCCCTCCTTTTTTAATTTCTTATAAATTTTAGCTACAGCATCATCCAAAAAATGTCCAATTTTTTCCATTACAGTTATAGTATCAGCTTTTTCTTTGGGATGTTGACCAAGCTCAACCAAGGTATCAAAAAGTTCACTAACATTAGTTAAGTTAAAGTTTCCAGCAACTATCAAATTTCGATGCATCCAATTGTTCTGTCTCAAAAAAGGATGAACGCTTTCAATGCTATTCTTTCCAAAAGTTCCGTAGCGTACNTGACCTAGCAGTAATTCTCCTGCGAAAGGAACAAATTTTTTAAACTGATCGATATNTTCCNGTAAATTGGGGTGTTGTATNCTCGCTTGTTTTACACCTTTATTNACCTTTTTAAAAATATCNTGAATTGGTTGCTGACCGTTAGANCGAACCCTGGCAATATATCGTTGGCCTGGGCTCATATTTAATTTGACACAAGCTAAACCAGCACCATCTTGGCCCCTATTGTGCTGCTTTTCCATCATCAAATACATTTTGTTAATACCATACATTGCAGTGCCGTACTTTTCTTTAAAGTAATGAAGGTCTTTTTTCAAATGGATCATTGCAATCCCACACTCATGCTTTATGGCGTCACTCATATTATTAAATGATTTACTTTATTCAATCTCTATCTCAAATGTAGTTAATTCTTTGAAAGCTTTTAGGCGGTCAGCCATCATATTTGGAGAATAATTTAACATATTTTCCGTTCCAAACTTCTCAACTGTAAATGAAGCCATAGCCGAACCATAAATTAAAGCTAACTTCATGTTATTAAAAGAAATATCTCCTGTTTGAGTCAAGTATCCTATAAATCCTCCAGCAAAACTATCTCCAGCACCAGTAGGGTCAATAACCTCATCTAATGGAAGGGCTGGAGCACTAAAAATCTCATGATTGTGAAAAAGAAATGCCCCGTGTTCTCCTTTTTTGATAACCACATATTCTGGACCCATTTGATGAATTTGGGCGGCGGCTCTGACCAAGGAGCATTCTCCGGTCAGCTGCCTGGCTTCTTCGTCATTTATGGAAATTACGTCTACTTTTTCAATTACTTGATCCAATCCAGATCTAAAATGATCCATCCAAAAATTCATAGTATCTAAAACAGTTAACTTGGGCTTGGAATTCAACTGTTTCAAAGCTTGCAATTGAACATCAGGAGATAAGTTACCTAGCATTACGAAATCGGGAGATTTAAGATGCTCTGGAATCTTTGGCTTAAAATTTTCCAAAACATTTAGTTGGGTATCCAAAGTGGTTCTAGTGTTCATGTCATCATGGTATTTTCCACTCCAAAAAAAAGTAGCTCCACCTGATACTATTTCGACTCCTGAAATGTCAATACCATGACTTTTAAGTAAATTCAAATGCTGATTTTCGAAATCCTCTCCTACAACAGATACAATCCCACAGTTTAGATTAAACCTGGAAGCACAAAGACCAATATAGGTAGCAGCTCCGCCCAATATTTTATCAACTTTTCCAAAAGGAGTTGAAATAGCGTCGTAGGCCATCGTCCCAACTACCAATAATTTATTATTCATTAAGCAAAAATAGTAAACTTAGTAGGGCTCATTGGTTATTTAACTAAAGATTTATTTGAGATTTTTCAAAGGGCTAAAATGGATAGGATTTGTTTTGATTCTGTTCATAGAAAGCATCAACATTTATAGGGGACTGTTTAGCCGCTTTTTCCGCTAAATGATCACACCGTTCGTTTTGAGAATGAGCATTGTGTCCTTTAATCCATTGAAAACTTACATGGTGTTTCCTGTGGATGTTAAGATAACGCTTCCACAGGTCAGAGTTTTTTTTGTTTTTAAACGCTTTTTTTTCCCAGTTAAATACCCATTTTTTTTGAACCGCATCAATCACATACTTTGAATCGGAAAAAACCATAACTTCCATAGGNTGAATTTTCAAGGTCTCCAAGGCGATAATGACTGCTAAAAGTTCCATGCGATTATTTGTCGTCAACCTAAAACCCTTAGAAAATTCTTTAACATAATCCTTTCCCTCCCATTCCATAATGATACCATAACCCCCTGGGCCAGGATTTCCTATGGAAGATCCATCAGTGTAAATTTGAATTCTACCCGACATGTTTTGTAAATAAGATTTTTTGAATGACTTCAGGATAGTGTTTGTATTCCAATTGGTGAACCCTTTTAGCAATATCTTCAACGCTNTCTTGGTCACCAACCTCAACTTTGGATTGAAAAATGATGGATCCTTCATCATAGTTTTCATTTACATAATGAATACTTATACCCGTTTCATGNTCTCCAGCGTCTTTTACCGATTGATGGACCCGATCCCCATACATGCCTTTACCTCCATGATTAGGGAGTAGTGAGGGATGTATGTTGACGATTTTAAAAGTAAATGTATTAATGAAAGCCAATGGTATTTTAAGTAAAAATCCAGCCAAGACAATTAAATCTGGATTCAAAAGCTTTATTTGTTGGCACAATACTCCACTATTTAATTGCACTTTGTCAAAAANATTTACAGGNATTTTAAATGGCCTAACGCGTTCAATAACNCCTGCTTTGGGATTGTTTGTAAANACATTTATTACCTCNACTTGATGATTATTTTTAAAGTATTTGATGATATTTTCNACGTTAGTGCCTGAACCAGATGCAAACAGNACAATCCTTTTAACCATTTTATTTTAGATAAATTTTCTTTGACATCAATAATTAAGTGATTTATGNTATACATTTATAAAAACCACATCACAAAGAAAAGTTATATTCTTTTCTCTTAATGGTGATTTGATCCAAAGTTTTATATTTTTGTGCACAGTAATTTAAAAACAAATTTTGATTATGTCTGATATTTCATCAAGAGTAAAAGCAATCATCGTTGATAAATTGGGAGTAGACGAAAATGAAGTCGTTGCTGANGCTAATTTCACCAACGATTTAGGTGCCGATTCTTTGGATACCGTTGAATTAATTATGGAATTCGAGAAAGAATTTGACATTCAGATCCCAGATGACCAAGCAGAGAANATTGCTACAGTAGGTCAAGCTATTCAATTTATTGAGCAAGCAAATTAAATTTTGGCTTAAATGAAACCAAGACGTGTAGTAATTACCGGATTGGGAGCCTTAACTCCTATAGGAAACACCCTCCCAGCTTATTGGGAGGGTTTATTATCTGGTACCAGTGGTGCTGCACCTATCACTCATTTCGATTCCTCAAAATTCAAAACCCAGTTTGCTTGTGAGTTAAAAGATTTNGATCCCCTAAATTTTATGGACCGAAAAGAGGCTCGAAAGTGTGATCGATTTGCTCAATACGCATTAGTAGCATCAGAAGAAGCCATTACAGATGCAGGGTTAGACTTTGAAAAAGAAGACAGAGATCGGATTGGAGTGATATGGGGTGCTGGGATTGGCGGACTGGAAACATTCCAAAACGAAGTTTTAAATTTTGCAGAAGGAGAAGGNTCNCCCCGTTTCAATCCCTTTTTTATCCCCAAAATGATTTCGGATATTGCTCCAGGGCTCATTTCAATGAAACATGGCCTAAGGGGGCCTAATTTTGCCACCGTTTCGGCCTGTGCTTCCTCCTCCAATGCCATGATTGACTCATTAAATTATATCAGGATGGGTTTTGCCGACATTATCGTTTCCGGTGGTTCCGAGGCTGCAGTAACCATTGCTGGTATTGGTGGGTTTAATGCCATGCATGCCTTATCAACTAGAAACGAGGATCCAAAAACAGCATCTCGGCCTTTTGACAAAGACAGAGATGGTTTTGTATTAGGAGAAGGTGCAGGTGCACTAATTNTGGAAGAATACGAGCATGCAAAAGCCAGGGGTGCAAAAATNTATGCTGAGCTGGCAGGAGGAGGACTCTCTGCCGATGCTCATCACATGACTGCTCCTCACCCCGAAGGTATAGGAGCAAAAAAAGTNATGATTAATTGCTTACATGATGCAGGTCTTAATCCAGAAGATGTAGATACCATCAATATGCATGGAACTTCAACTCCTTTGGGGGATGTAGCCGAAACAAATGCNGTAAAAGCNGTTTTTGNAGATCACGCATATAAAATCAATATCAACTCCACTAAGTCCATGACAGGGCACCTGCTTGGAGCTGCTGGAGCTATTGAGGCTATTGCCTGTATCATGGCTATTAAGAACAGTATTGTTCCACCTACCATCAACCACCAAACGGTTGATGAACAATTTGATCCCAAAATTAATTTCACATTTGGTGAGCCCCAGAAAACAAACATTAACGTTGCACTATCAAATACCTTTGGCTTTGGGGGACATAACGCCTGTGTAATTTTCAAAAAAATTAGCTAATTTAGAATGTGAATTTATTGGGCCACTTTCTGAAATCATCAAAAAAAAAAATCTCAGGAAGTGAGAGATAATAATAAGATTCATTACTAAAAGTTTTTTTTTGGAATTCCATTCCCAATTAACGGGTTAAAAGTGTGTAACCATGTAGAAGTGTCACATACATAT
>NZAX01000072.1 GCA_002687665.1 Flavobacteriaceae bacterium | reverse complement strand
ATTACCTTGGGGAGGTCTTTAAAGGACAATTCTTTGTAATAAAAGGAGAGCAATACAGTATAAAGAACCGCAACTGCAGAAGCCTCTGTTGCTGTAAAAACTCCTCCAATTATCCCTCCAATAACGATAACTAAAAGCAATAAACTCGGCAGCGCATCAATGAATTTTACAAACACCTCTTTTAGTGATGAACGTTTTCCAACAGGATATTTATTCTTTTTTGCCCATACCATGGCGACTATCATCATCAATAATCCCGTCAGAATTCCAGGAATGTATCCTGCCAAAAACAAAGCGGCAATGGATACTCCCCCACTGGCAAGGGAATACACAATCAGTGTGTTACTGGGAGGAATGACTAATCCGGTAGTGGATGAGGTAATGTTTACTGCAGCACCAAATTCCTTGGAATAGCCTTCTTTTTCCATTTCTGGTCCCAAAATGGTTCCCATTGCAGAGGCGGAGGCCATAGCAGATCCGGCTATAGCACCCATCATCATGGCTGATACGATGTTAATCAATGCCAGTCCACCGGGTAAAAATCCTACCAGGGTCTTGGCAAAAGAAATCAGTCTATTGGCGATGCCTCCCTTACTCATGATTTGACCCGATAGTATGAAAAAAGGGATGGCCAAAAGTGCGAAACTGTCTAATCCTGTTGCAATCCGCTGAGAGACGGTAGTGGTAGCGGCCGAAAAAGGCATGGCCACCATCAGCGTAAATAATGATGACATGGCAATACACCAGGCTACAGGTACTCCGACGGTTAAGAGTACTAGGAAACTAAATACCAATATTATTACGGGTAAAAATTCAATCATGTGCCTGTTTATTTAAATCTAGTATTTTATAAAAAATGATAAGTATTCCACTAATAGGAATTATGGAGTATACGACCCCTAAAGGGATTTTCAATGAAGGAGAAAGTTGCTCTAATACCATCGTAATGTATACTAACCTCACTCCGCCTATAAACATGCCCAAAACAGCAAAAGCCAGTATAGTCAAATTGATAAAAAATTGAACTTTTTTAAGGTTTACGGGGCTCATTTTTTCAGAAAAATAAGTAATGGCTACGTGGTTTCCCTTACCGGCAACATAGGCTGCTCCCAAAACACCTACCCAAATCATAAGATAACGGGCCAGCTCATCTGTAAATGAACTAGGGTTGGCAAGAATGTAACGTGAAAAAACTTGCCATAATACATTGATCACCATCAAAGACATTATGATCACTAGGGTCTTTTCTAAAATAGAATCAATCTGAGCTCTAAATTTCATTTTTACTGGGTATTTTTTATTTTGTCAATAAATGACTTTATCAAAGGGTCTTGGGCATATTGTTCAGCTACAGAACGAGACATTTCAGCAAAGGCTGATTTATCAGGATAACTAACCTCAACTCCTGCCGCTTTGACTGCCTCTAAGGATTCCTGTTCAGATTCTAACCATAACCTCCTTTGTTCAATTACGGAGAGGTCCATGGCCTCTTGGATCCATGTTTGCTCCTGAAAACTTAAAGTATTCCAGATGTGGGTACTCATTAAAACTACATCGGGAAGAACCGTATGCTCATCGATAATATAGTATTTGCATACTTCATAGTGTCTGGAAAGATAAAAACTGGGAGGGTTGTTTTCTGCGCCATCTACTACGCCTTGTTGGAGAGAGGTGTAGAGTTCACCCCAAGAAATTGGGGTTGGAGAACCTCCGAAAGATTTGACCATATCGATGGCTGTTTGGCTTTCCATAACTCTGATTTTTAAACCTTCTAAATCATTAGGTTTGTCGATGGGTTTGTCGATGGTATAAAAGCTTCTACTTCCCGAATCGTAGTAACCCAATCCTTTTAGCCAATATTTTTCGGTGCCGGCCAATAATTCATCTCCAATGGGTCCATCAAGCACTCTAAAAGTGTGTTCTTTGTCTCTAAAAATGTATGGAATTCCAAAAACCTTGATACTGGGGGAGAAGTTTTCCAAAACACCGGCTGATACTTTGGTCATGTCTAAGCTTCCAATTTGAAGTAACTCCAAACACTGACGCTCTGTCCCCAATTGTTGACTGGGGTAGATTTGGACTTTAAATTTTCCACCGGATATTTCTTCCAATTTCTCACCAAAATAGACCATTCCTTTATGTACAGAATGACTCGTACTCAATCCATGACCCAAACGAATAATCCTCGTAGTGTTGATCTTATCACAGGAGATAAAACTGAGTATAAAAATCAGTGCGATTAGAGGTTTAAACTTGAACATTAGTTTTTATATTTAATGAATTCTTTCAAATTGTGATAACATATATTCTCCACCATTTTTCCAAAAAAGGAAAGATCATTAGGCAAAAGGCCTTTTTCTATATCATTTCCAATCATATTACACAACAATCGTCTGAAATACTCATGACGTGGGAAGGAGAGAAAACTTCGGCTATCGGTCAACATTCCGATGAATTTAGAAAGCAATCCCATATTGGATAGTGTTCTCATTTGCAATTCCATTCCATCTTTTTGATCGAGAAACCACCATGCAGTTCCCCATTGTATCTCAACCTTATCGTTGTTGAAATTTCCTGGCATGCTAGCAAAGACCTCATTCATGGCAGGATTTAAGTTATAAAGGATGGTGTTGGTGAGTTTGTTGTTGTCGTTGAGCATTCCCAGGAGTTTGGAAAGGTTTTTGGCTTGGGCAAAATCTCCTATAGAGTCACAACCCACGTCGGCTCCCAACTGTCTTTTTAGTTTTTGATTGTTCCCTCTTAAAGCCCCTAAGTGCAACTGTTGGGTCCAACCATGATCGTGGTACATCACAAAGAGTTCGTACAATACACAAGAATTAAAAAGACTTGCCTCTTCAACGGTGGGAAGGCTGCCTGATAGACGTTTCTCAAAAACAGTATTTGCCTTAGCATGGGTAAAATCACTTGCATGGGTATACTCCAAACCATGATCGGATATTCTACAACCGTTTTGATGAAAATAATTGACCCTAGATTTGAGTGCCTCCAACAGGCTGTCAAAATTAACTATTTCAATTTCCGCAACATCTCCTAAAGTTCTTACATAATCCATGTAGTGCGCTCCCTGAACACCAAAAATATTATCGGGTCTAAAGCCAGGTAAGACTTCAGGCCCAACTTCTTTGCTCGCTGAAATTTTTTGATGATGAGAAAGATCGTCGATGGGATCATCGGTCGTACATAACATTTGAACTTTCATATCATTGAGCAAACTTTTAGGAGTCATATCTAAAAGCTGTCTATTAGTTTGATCAAAAATAGCAGTTGAAGTAGAAGGCTGGAGTAATGTTTTAATCCCAAAGTAGCGCTCCAATTCCAAATGCGTCCAGTGAAAAAGTGGGTTCCCAACAGTAAAGGGAACAGTATAGGCCCATTGGTCAAATTTTTCTTTGTTACTCACCTCTTTTCCTGTGATGAATTTTTCGGGTACTCCAAGGCTGCGCATAGCCCTCCATTTGTAATGATCACCATCCAACCAAATTTCATTGATACCCGAAAAGGGTTGATTGGCTGCAATCACATCCGGCGGCAAGTGATTGTGGTAGTCTATGATGGGCATGGAAACAGCATATTCAAAATACAGCCGTTCTGCTGATTTATTTTCCAGTAAAAAGTTATCTTTTATAAACGGTGCCGTATTCTTGAATTCCATCATCAGATCATTTTATTGATACCCCATTCAAGTCCTCTTAGTTCAGCCAGTCCCTTGAGTCTTCCTATGGCGGAGTAGCCTGGATTTATTTTTAGTTTTACAAGGTCATCCAACATTTGATGTCCGTGATCCGGTCGCATTGGGATGGAGGCATCTTGGCGATTTTCAGCAACTCTGCGTCTTTGTTCCTTGATGACTCTAGTGATGATCTCGAACATGTCCACATCACCGGTCAAGTGGTCAGCCTCATAGAAATTACCTTCTGCATCACGCTTAGTGCTTCTTAGGTGTAAAAAATGAACCCTATCCGCAAAAGCGTCAAAAATCGCAGGGAGATCGTTGTCTGCCCTCACACCTAGTGAACCAGTGCAAAAGGTAATCCCATTGGATATGGGAGGGACCTGATCAAAAATAAATTGATAGTCTGCTTGGGTGCTCATCACTCTGGGTAAACCCAAAAGGGTAAAGGGAGGATCATCGGGGTGAATACACATCCTAATGCCCAATTCTTCGGCCAATGGAATGATCTCACTTAAAAATTGTACCAAATGAGACCGCAATTGATCTGCATTGATTCCTTTGTATGTATTTAACATCGCTTTAAACTCCTCCATGGAATATCCCTCTTCCGAACCAGGTAAGCCCTTGAGCATATTATCGGAAATTCTCTGGATATCTAATGCCTCTAGATTTTTAAATTGATTTTTGGCTTGTTCAATTTCCTCGATGGTGTAATCTTGTTCCGCTCCCTCGCGTTGGAGAATATAAAGGTCAAAAACCCTCAATTCCGAAGCATTGTATTCCAGTGCAAGAGAACCATTTTCCAGGGGCATGTCTAATCGGGTTCTTGTCCAATCCAAAATGGGCATAAAATTGTAACAAATAACATAGACACCACAAGCAGCCAAGTTTTTCATACTCTCCTTATAGTTTTCAATGATCTGTTCAAAATCTGCACTTCTAGTTTTTATTTTCTCGTGGACTGGTAGCGATTCTACCACATCCCATGTAAGTCCGGCCTTTTCGATTTCGTTTTTTCTCTTTTGAATTTCTTTCACCGACCAAATATCACCATTGGGTATGTGATGAAGTGCGTTGACAACACCCGTAGCACCGGCCTGCTTCACATCTAATAGACTTACGGGATCATTTGGTCCATACCAGCGCCATGTTTGTGTCATTTTCATAAAAACAAATTAAACCCCACTGAAAGCACTAAAGCCTCCGTCAATGGGCAGTACAACTCCAGTAATAAATTTAGCGGCATCACTGCATAGGAAATGAATTGCTCCATTGAGTTCTTGCGCTTCTCCAAATCGTTTCATCGGGGTATTTCTGATGATGGTGTCACCTCTTTCTGTATATGATCCGTCTTCGTTCAACAGTAATCTTCTATTTTGATTTCCTACAAAAAATCCGGGAGCAATTGCATTTACGCGAACACCTGGTCCAAACTTTAGGGCCATTTCCACAGCCATCCAACGGGTGAAGTTTTCTATTCCTGCCTTGGATGCAGAATACCCAACCACTCGAGTAATTACCCTGTCCACACTCATAGAAGAGTAATTGATGATAGATCCGCTTTTTTGATCAGCCATAATCTTCCCAAAAATCAATGAGGGGATTACAGAGCCATTGAGGTTTAACTCAGTAACCTTTTTAAAGTCATCCATAGACAAATCAAAAATGGTTTGATCAACCGCAATTGTAGCACCAGGCATATTTCCTCCTGCAGCGTTGAGTAGTATATCAACCCTTCCCCACCGTTTTATAATTTCTTTGCTTATGGCTCCAATGGATTTCTCAGAAAGCACATTGGCAGCAAAACCAATAGCACTTCCTCCATCTTTTTTTATGGTATCAACAGTTTTTTGAGCAGACTCTTGAGTAAGATCTAAAATTACAATCTTTACACCAGATTGGGATAAGCTTTGAGCAATGCACCCCCCCAGTGCTCCACCACCTCCGGTTATGACCGCTACCTTATTTTTTAAATCAAAATTTGGTTTCATTTATCTTCCTACATTATATAATTAGTATCGTCCCAGTATATCATTTGCCCCGTGTCCATGGCTTTAATTCCCATATCAACGGCATAGGCTGCTTTGGCTCCTGTAGTTACACCTGATAGTGGTGCCATATTGTTGATAATCGAATCTCTAAAATCAATTAGGGCTTGTTTAGTGGGATCAAGGTGTTTAATGTCCAGAGGGGTCCCTTTACCCTCTGACCAATTGGTAGTAGCTCCCGATACACCATCCACTTCACCATACTCGGGTTTATACTCACCCTCAGGATAAAACCAAGCGGCAGTGTTAAAAATTGTTAAGGTTCCTTTGTCTCCCATGACCATAATTTTATAATCGTCTTTTGCATTGGAGGTTAAGCAAGTAAAGGTGGCTTTTAACCCTTCAGGATATTCATAAATTACTTTGATGTTGTCATAGGTTTCTCTTCCGTCTTTCCAGTAATTGACCCCACCCATCCCTAATGCTTTTTGCGGATTAGCTTTAATAATCCAATTAGCAAAATCAATTTGGTGAGAGCTTAACTCAGCCAAAAGTCCGAAGGAATACTCTCTGTACATCCTCCAATTGATTTGTCGCTCCAATGAGGGATCAGGAACCGGTTTTCTCCAATTCCCATTTCGATTCCACTGAGCCTCAATGGAGGTGATTTTACCTACTTTACCATCTTCGATCATATCCACCAACTTTGTGTAAAGTCTTGAGCTGTGGTACTGATGTCCAGTTTGAAAAATTTTATTAGAGGTCTTGCATTTGTTTACAATGCGCGTAGTAGCGGCAGCCCCTTTAGCTAATGTTTTTTCACAATAAACATGTTTGTCAGCATCCAATGCATCAACTGCAATTTTATCATGAGTATTTAATGGGGTGCTTATGATTACTCCATCAACATTTTTATTGTCCAGTAGTTTTCTGTAATCCTTATATCGTTTTGAATTTTTATTATTTCTTATCAAATCAAAACCCTCATTCAATCGAAAAGACAACGTATCACAGACAGCAATTACATTGATACCAGGAAGATTATTTAGCAACTTAATAATTCCCTTTCCCCTACCTCCGGCACCTATGACTCCCATGTTTATGTTACTACTCGGATTGAGGTTGGCCATTAAATTGGGTGAAATGATAGAACCCAAAAGTATTCCACTAGAATTACGAATAAAGTCTTTTCGTTTCATTGGAAAAATTAGTTTTTATTAATGATTAAGTTAATTTCTTCGAGGGATTTTCCCTTGGTTTCGGGCATTATAAAAATAGAAAATACTAGTTGCAAAACCATCATAACGGCAAAAAATGAGAAAATAGGCCAAGGGTTCGTTTGGTAGATTGCAATAACTGCGGGGGCTAACAATGTAATAATAGCGGCGAATACCCAGTGAACTCCAGCGCCAAAAGATTGCCCTTTAGCTCTAATTCTATTAGGAAATATTTCAGAAATAAAAACCCAAATTACTGCACCCTGTCCTACCGCGTGGGAAGCAATAAACGCGAATATGTAAAATGCAATCCATTCTGGGCTAGACTGAAAATAAAAAGACATAGATACTCCTGTTAAACTTAAAATGTATCCCAATGAACCCAAAATCAATAGTTGTCTTCTTCCTAACCTGTCTATAAGAAGTAAACCTAGAAAAGTAAAAATGATCATAATAACGCCTATCAATACCGAATTAAATAGTGACTCTCTTGTACCAAAACCAGCTATTTCAAGAATTTCAGGGGCATAGTACAGTATAAAATTAATCCCAGAAAGTTGATTAAAAAATGAAATTAAAAAAGCGAGAACTATGATCTTATTATTGGTTTTAGCAATCAATTTTTCATTATTAACAGAATTGACATCGGCTGATTTAATTTGATTAAGGACACTTTCGGCTTGTTGGTCGTCATCATATATTTCTCTTAATGTTCTAATTGCAGCTTTGTCGTTGTTTTGAAATAGCGTTTGCCATCTTGGAGTGTCAGGTATGAAAAATGTCATAATCAGATACATTAGGGCAGGAAGTGCCTCGATCCCCAACATCCATCTCCAATCAGAGACTCCCTGAAAACCAGTGAGCAGATAATTGGAAAAAAAAGCTATTAGCATTCCAAAAACCAAACTTAATTGAAACAAAGTTCCAAGAGAGCCACGATTTTTAGAGGTTGAAATCTCAGAAATATATATGGGAGCCGCAATTGAGGAAACCCCTACTGCTAATCCTCCGATAAATCTAAAAAATGAAAAAGTGTAGGGATCCATAGCTAAAGCGGAACCCAAAGCAGAAATTAGAAAGAAAAGACCAATCCAACTGAGGGTATTTTTACGACCAAACTTGTTAGAAGGATAAGCCCCAAATAAAGCTCCTAACACAGTCCCCCAAAGTGCCATTGACATAATAAAAAAGCCGTGGAAAAAAGGACTAGTAGACCAAAGTTCCTTAATAGGTAAATTGGCTCCAGAGATTACAACCGTATCAAATCCGAACAAAAAGCCTGATAAAGCTGCAACAAGAATCCACTTGAATGATTTAGGCATAAAATTAATTTTCGTGTGCGGACACTACCTCAACAAATATAGAGAATCCGTTTGTAAATTTTACTTCGTTAAGTCCATATTATTTTTAATTAATTTTTAGTAAGAAATGAATAAAAATTTATTTAGAACATAGTATATTTAACTAAAACAAAGATTCATTGATAACCATAAAGGATATTGCAAAGGAAGCCAATGTGTCTGCGGGAACTGTTGACAGAGTTTTGCATAATCGGGGTGGAGTATCTCCAAAAACGGAGACCAAAATCAAAAAGATTTTAAAACAGAAAAAATTTAAAATCAATTTGATCGCCAGTTCCTTGGCAATGAAAAAACACCACAATCTGGCGACTTTGATTCCTCAGTACGACGAGCAGAATCTCTTTTGGAAGTCTCCTTACTCTGGAATTCAGAAAGCAAGCCAAGAGGTCAGTGCTTATGGAATTGAAAACAAAGTGTTTTTCTTTGACCAATCTGATCCGAAAAGCTACTTAAAAGCCTTTCGAAAACTTATCAAAACTGAGCCTGATGCAGTGGTTATGGTTCCTTTATTTGTAAAAGAATCTCATGAAATAATTAAACTTTTGAATCTCAAAAAAATTCCCTATATATTTTTAAACGTTGACTTAAAAGGGTTAGCATTTGGAGGATCAAGTTGTAATAACCTAAGCTATATAGGTCAAAAATCATTTGACGCAGGTATTTTATCAGGAAAACTTTCACATTTGTGTTCCAAAAATGGAGATGAGTTTTTGATTGTTATGACAAGAAAAAATATTCATGATTATGAGGCAATCAATGAACGTGTAAAAGGGTTTAAAAGCTATTTCCAGGATAACGTTCCTGATGCTCATATACATCAGTTAAAATTTGATCAATCAGATGGATTTGAAACGGTCAAGAAAAAAATCAATACTTTTTTAACTAAAAATCAAAGAGTTAAGGTGATTATGGTTCCCTCCAGTAGAGTTTCCTACATCTGTAAAACTATTGAAAAGGATCATCTATTAAGACTAAAAATCATTGGCTTTGATACCACTCCCCAAAACGTAGAGGCTCTAAAAAAAAGCATTGTTGCGTTTTTGATTTCACAGAAATCATTCAATCAAGGGTATAAATCAATTATAACCATAGCCAACTATATGGTTTATAAGGAGATGCCTACCAATGAAATTCCCACGCCTTTAGAGATCATTACCAAAGAAAATTATAAATACAGTCACTCAGAAGAGCGTAAATATTACAACGAAAATTAAAAGCCGACCTCATTCACGGGATTACCTTCCACATCGTGGTGGGTAAAAACAATACTTGGTAGATTTCCACTACTTACCGAAACTGACAAAAACCCTCCTTTAACTCTCAGAAATTGATGCTCTGGCAGAAAATCCTCTTGCTTCCATCCTCCAGCATGAACATCAGCACCGGCTCCACATCCAAATTCCCAAAGATTAGTGTTTTTTACATGAGTAACATACTGCCAGTGTCGATCACCATTGACAATAAACAGGTTTTTCTGTTTTTTTATAAAATTGAGAATCTCGGCTTGTTCGAAAGAGTAACCTGCATTACTAAGATTATCATTTTTATTTTTTCGGTCAGGGCCCAAAATAGGGGAAGAAGTAATCAATACTTTAAAGGTTGCTTCTGAAGCACTAACAGTATCATAAAACCATTGCTTTTGAGCTTTTCCCCAAATGGTTTTATTCGGTCCATCCTCCAAATAGTTTTGATTCCTGTAATTTCTCCCCTCGACGATCCAAATCTGAAGATCTTTTCCCCAGCGGATGGTTTTGTACCTTTTGGAGTAAGTAGGAAACTGCTCCTTATCGAATATCTCCAAACCCCGCTCAAAAGTAACCGTTCCATAATCCTTTCCTGGGTAACTATCATCATAGCCCACATCGTGATCATCCTTCATAAAATAGGAAGTGTGATTGTTGTAGAATGAACGCTGAAAAGGGAGGGCAAACAAACGGTTCCACTTAAAACGCATCAACTCTTCTGTCATAGCATAAGGAAAGGGCTTATCCATATACTCTATATCTCCGGTATGCACATAAAAATCGGGTTGTAATTTCGACATACTGGGGTATATTTTGTGTCCGTTTTCCATGTCGTCACGACGGTTGTAGTCATGACATGACACGACACAAAATTTGATATCTTTAGCGGTGTTTTCGTATGCTGGTAAAAGAAATTGTCCGAAAATGCTATCGGAGATTTTTTGCCCTTTCTGGGGTCGGGCATAGATTTTTAAACGATACTTCTTACCAGCTTGCAGACCATTCAGTTTCCATTGATGGGTAAAATCTTTAATGGAATCTACCGCCACCCAATCGGTAACAATAGCCTCCACCGGATCTTCTTTAAGGTAGTAGTGGAGCTGCACCTCCCCGTATGCACCTGGGCAATAGCCTTCCATGTCTTTAAGGGTCAATCCTTTGGGAATCTGAGTGTTATAGATTCCTTCAACGTCTTGGTTTTGAGCCAAAGATTTCATCTTTTCCCTTGATATCTCAATAAAAGGATGTCCCTTAAAATGGGCAGATTTGTTTTGGGTCAATCGGGTCCACAACACAATAGAATTTTGATCGGCCCAACCGTTTTTTACCCCATTGGCAAAATAGGGCCCCTGAATGGGTTCAGGGGATTGACAGGACAACAAAAACAATCCAATTCCTGCTGTTAGAAATTTTTTAATCATTTTACACCTATTTTGGAGGTCAGAGATTGATTTACTTTCCACCGTATAGTTTGTAAACTTCTGAACCTGCGCTTAAAAATGCTCCGACACCATAAACTTCAGTCTTATCGGGAAATGCCTCACCCGGTTCCGCACCAATGGGTTGAACATAAGTCAACATTCCATCACTGTTTACATAACTTACCATTGCATTCCAAGCTTTTTGTACCACAGATCCATAAGTTGCCTTATCTAATATCCCTTTGTTGATCCCCCAGGCAAGTCCATAAGTGAAAAATGAGGAACCACTGGTTTCGGGAGTAGGGTAAAATTTCTGCCCTAAAAGACTCATGGCCCAATGCCCCTGTGGCGTTTGAATTTCTAACAATTTCCTAGCCATTTTTTTGTAAAGCTTAAGGAAATAAGGATAATCTTTGTCGTTGGGACCCAACTCTTGTATNACATTTGCTAAACCGGCAAANACCCAACCATTTCCTCTTNCCCAGAAGATTTTTGTTCCGTTGTCAAGTTGATTAAANTAAGAGCCATCTCTNTAGTATAAATTTTCTTTTTTATCAAATAAATGGTTTGTGGTTGCCTTCCACTCTTGGACCATAAAGTCAATGTATTTTCTATCTCTGGTAAGGTTGGAAACCATCACCCAAACAGTTGGTGACATGAACAAAGCATCACACCAATTCCATCGATTTTGATGAAAAGGTGATTTCCAATCCAGTTTGGATTTTGAGGGGTGATAAAGTATAAAATCAAATTGTTTTATAGTGGGTTGTATCATCTTTTCATCCTTATATTTTCTGTAAAGTTGAAAATAGGTCTGACCAACCGCATGATCATCTGCATGGTAAACTCTATTGTAATCCCCATTTCTCATGTGAAGTTTCCAATCGTGAGCATCACCAATTCCTTTGAGCCACTCATAATATTTATCACTGTCTGCCATAGCTGCCCATTTTGACATCCCCACATAAAGCGCAGCATTAGTCCAATCNAAAAGATGATGTTTGCCTCTGGACAATCTCTTGTTTTGGGCTCTATATTTTAAATCATCGTGGTTTTCGATTTGCCAGTCCGCCACTTTTTCCATGATCTGTTTTACCCCCAACGGTTCAATATTTTGTCCCATCAGTGGGAGTCCAATCAAAAATATAAATAGTGTAAATAGATGTTTTTTAGATTTCATGATTTTAGCGTTTAGTTTTTAATTATTTGTTTTTATTTTATATAAATATAAGCTACTGGGCGAAGGCCATGGCTTCTCCCTCGGTTTATCGCGATTGCTCCCCAATGTTTCCCATTTGAGAGCATATCTGACCCCGAGCTCACTGCTTTCTCCTTTATCATTAGTACTAATAACTTGTAGCCCAGGAAAATCTCCTTCTACCTTGACTGAACTATCGTTAAATCTCCTTGAAAAAAGTTTTTCAGATTTAAGTACCTTTCCAATAGGGTTTAAATCCCCATCGAGCAAAATGGTGCCGTCTCCATATTTGATGTGCCAATATCCAACCTCATATTGGTCGTCTGATCTGCGGTTAAAACTCTTTATGGTGAATTCATTTTTAATACTTCCTCTACCAGAAAATTCCCACCTGTAATCCCAGTCAGTGATCACATTATACTCCCATTTTTGATCACTTTTTTTGGCAATATATAATTGTAGGTTTCCATCTTCATCGTATTTATGATAAACAAAAAGGGGAGTTTTGTGACGGTCAAAACAAAGTTTTGCTGCAAGGTTAATGATTCCGCCTTTTGGCGGAATAGGGTCTACAATCAGTGATTTTTGATCAATTGTTGCAGGAAGAGTAATGGATTGATCGAAAGCATTATACCAATTTTTCAAATCAGGACTCTTCATATAGGACAGATCGTGATTGGTTGAACAATCTGGTGTATCTCTCCATACCCAGTATACATGATACCACCCGTCTTCTCTTAACTCGGGTTGAGATTGATAAGCATTCATAAGACCCTGACCATCTGTTAAGGGAACATCCAGCATCCTAGACCAAGTTTGAGATTCTGTGTCATAAATATTATATATTTCATTACCATTTCCGCTGCCTCCATCTCTGTAATGAAAAATTAATTGATCGTCTTTTGTCATCATAAACTTCGGATAGGTAGCTTTTAATTCATTTGGACCCACCATAGGGAAATATTGCTTTAATGTAGTAATGTCATTTGGTTTTTGGGTTCTAAAATAAGTCAGAGAATCGACATGCATATTCCCAGAGAGATGAATAAAACCTTTTTTATCAACTGCCATGGTTATTGAGTTATGTGAATCCCATCCGACTTCAGTTGCAGAAAAGCGTTTTGATTTTTCTTTGGCATTTTTATCTCTTGGAGGCGCAGGCATTTGATGTAAGGAAAAGTTAGTTTCATTAATATTTCTTTGACCCACTATCATATTTCGATTGGCATTATAGTATGAGATGTA
>NZAX01000006.1 GCA_002687665.1 Flavobacteriaceae bacterium | reverse complement strand
TCAGTGGGGGCTTCCTCAGCTTTCGGTTCTTCGGAGGCAGATGCTTCTTCCATAGTTTCCTTAGCAGGAGTTTCTTCCACTTTATCTTTCTCTTCCTTGGCAGGAGTTTCTTCGTTTTTGACTTCTTCGGTAGGAGCTTCCTCAGCTTTCGGTTCTTCGGAGGCAGATACTTCTTCCGCAGTTTCCTCAGCAGCAGTTTCTTCCACTTTTGCTTCTTCGACAGCAGGAGTTTCTTCTGCAATTTCATCAGCAGATGCTTCCTTTTGAACAACTTCAGTTGCCTCAGGCTCAGCCTCCTCGATTGAAGCTTCTGCAGTCGCCTCAGTAGCTTCACCCTCAGTAGTTTCCTCAACTTTAGCTGCTGCGCTCAAGTCAGCAATTCTCTTTTGATTTACTGCTTTTTCAGCCTCCAGCCTTTGGGCTAAGTCTGTGGCCTTATCTTTGTCTAAACCATCAATCTTCATTTGGATTTTGGCCTGTTTTTCCTCAAGCCAGGTTGCAAAGCGTTTATCGGCCTCTTCTTGAGAAAATGCTCCCTTTTTAACACCTCCATTAAGGTGGTGCTTCATCATGGCACCACGATAGGATAGTAATGTTCTCGCAGTGTCAGAGGGTTGCGCACCATTTTCTAACCACTTCACCGCCTGATCCACATCCAGCTCGACTGAAGCAGGATTGGTGTTTGGATTGTAGGTTCCGATTTTTTCTAAATAACGACCGTCTCTTTTGGCGCGGCCATCTGCCGCTACAATCCAATAAAAAGGTTTGCCTTTTTTTCCGTGTCTTTGAAGTCTTATTCTTACGGGCATATCACATTAATTTGTGGAGGTTCACGACCTCCGAGTTATTAATTCGTTGGGGCGCAAATTTAGTATATTTTTTAAAAATTAGCCAACTGTACCATATATTATATTTTATCTATAACAAAAAAATTGAATTGGGTCATAGTATGAAAACATAACTTCTTGGCAAACCAGTATAAAAAACGTACTTTTGCGCCCATATTTTTGCCAGTTTATATGAAGATCTCTCGTAAGGACAATGATGACCTAAATACTCTCATAACCATCAATATTGAACGCAATGATTTTGAGGAAAAAGTCAAAAGCGTTTTAACAGACTACCGAAAAAAAGCCAATATCCCTGGCTTTAGAAAGGGACACGTACCTATGGGTATGATCAAAAAAAAATATGAAACTGCGGTTACGGCTGATGAGGTCAACAAATTGTTGCAACAAAATCTAGATCAATATCTAAAGGACGAAAAACTCAATATATTGGGAAACCCATTGCCTGTAATGCAAGAAGATTTGGATTGGAAAGCATCTAAATTTTCATTTGATTTTGAATTGGGACTGTCGCCGGAATTTGAGGTAAAACTCACTGAAAAAAATAAAGTAACTCATTATCAAATCACCGCTACCGAAGAGATGATTGACGACCAAGTGAAGCATTACCGAAAACAATTCGGCAAATTGATCTCCAAAAAAAATGCTAAAGATGATTATGAGATCACTGCGGCCATAAAAAATGAAGCTGCTGGTATCGAGACCACTCATACCTTCGATTTGGGACAAATTAAAGGAAAGTCCAATTTGGCCACTTTTAGTAAAGTAACCGTGGGGGATTTGATCCAACTGAAGTTTAAAAATCTTTTTAAAGATGAGTCTACGGCCACTAGGATATTGAGCACATCTGTGGATAAACTAAAGGAGATTAATGGAGGGATCAGCTTTGATATTAAAGAAATTAACCAGCGTATTTTGGCCGAAATGAACCAAGAATTTTTTGATAAAATTTATGGACCGGATACAGTGAAATCTGAAAAGGAAATGAGGGCAAAGATTACCGAAGGTATTGAAAAACAATTCGAACAACAGTCCGATCAAAAGTTACTTAATGATGTAACGGAGTATTTGGTCTCAAAAACAAAGTTTGATTTGCCTACTGAATTTTTGAAAAAATGGATGCAGAATTCTGGAGAACAACCTTTGTCAGCCGAAGCTGCTAATGATGAATACGATCGCTCTGAAAAAGGAATCCGATACCAATTGATAGAAGGAAAAATCATTGCTGATCATGATTTGCAAATCAAACTTGAAGAATTAAAAGAATTTGCCAAAGAGATGATTATCATGCAGATGGCCAATTACGGTCAAGCAGGATTACCCGATGAAGAACTCGAGGGAGTTGTTGCTAGAGTAATGTCAAATCAAGATGAAGCCCGCAAACTTTCGGAACAATTGATGAGTAAAAAGCTTTTGGAATTTTACAAGTCCAACCTGCTGCTCAAAAAGAAAAAATTGACTTTTGACGCTTTTGTCAAAGAGGCTTATGGGCAGGGCTGATTTTTTTGATTAATTTTATATAAAGAAATTTATAAAATGGATTATAGAAAAGAATTTAAAGATTTCGCAATAAAACACCACGGAATCAATTCTATGTACTACGACAAGATTGTCAGCAGTATGACTCCCTACATTATAGAGGAGCGACAGTTGAACGTTGCTCAGATGGATGTTTTCTCGAGATTGATGATGGACAGGATTATGTTTTTGGGAACTGCGATTAACGACAGTGTAGCCAATGTAATCCAGGCCCAACTTCTGTTTTTGCAAAGCACCGATTCAAAGCGAGACATTCAAATGTATATTAATTCACCAGGTGGAGGCGTATATGCCGGACTGGGAATTTACGATACCATGCAGTTTATTACACCTGATGTAGCCACTATTTGTACAGGTGTGGCTGCTTCAATGGGGGCAGTCTTGCTCTGTGCTGGGGAAAAGGGTAAACGCTCAGCATTACCTCATTCGAGAGTGATGATTCACCAACCGCTTGGTGGTGCTCAAGGTCAGGCTTCAGATATTGAAATTACTGCTAGGGAGATTCTTAAGTTAAAAGATGAATTGTATAAGATAATTGCCAAAAAATCCGGACAAAGCGTTGAAAAAGTGAATCAGGACAGTGATCGTGACTATTGGATGAAGGCAGAAGAGGCTAAAGAATATGGTATGGTCGATGAAATTTTAGGATCCGAAAAATAAATTAACTATGAGTAAAGAAGAATTAAACTGTTCCTTCTGTGGTAGAGCTAAACCCCAAACCCAACTGCTTATTGCGGGTTTGGATGCTCACATATGTGACAAGTGTATTCTTCAAGCCCATGGAATTGTCAAAGAAGAGGCCAATAACGAAAAATCAGATCGTGAGTTTGATTTAGAGTTGTTTCCTCCTAAGAAAATTAAATCTTTTTTAGATGAATATGTCATCGGTCAAGAATCTGCCAAGAAAATACTTTCGGTAGCGGTTTATAACCACTATAAACGCATCAATTATTCAGGTTCTAAAAGTGAAATTGAAATACAAAAAAGTAACGTGATATTGGTTGGTCAAACAGGAACTGGAAAAACCCTTTTGGCCCAAACCATTTCTAAGTTACTCAAAGTACCTTTGGCTATTGTTGACGCTACTGTTTTGACAGAGGCGGGCTATGTAGGAGAAGATGTTGAAAGTATCCTTACAAGACTTCTTCAAGCTGCTGATTATGATGTTGACAAAGCCCAATACGGGATTGTATTCATTGATGAAATAGATAAAATTGCCCGAAAGAGTGATAATCCATCCATTACTAGGGATGTCTCTGGTGAAGGGGTTCAACAGGCCCTTCTTAAATTATTAGAAGGAACCATCGTTAATGTCCCCCCAAAAGGAGGTAGAAAGCATCCCGATCAAAAATTTATAGAAGTAGATACTTCTAATATACTGTTCATAGCTGGAGGAGCATTTGATGGTATAGAACACGTCATCAACAAACGGCTGAATCTTCAAGCTATTGGCTATAATACTAACAAGGAACTTAAAAAAGTTGATTCAGAGAATATTTTACAATACATTACCCCCCGAGACATTAGGTCTTATGGATTAATTCCTGAAATCATAGGAAGATTACCTGTATTGTCCTACATGAATCCTATGGACAAATATACCTTAAGTACTATTTTGACGACTCCAAAAAATGCTTTGGTCAAACAGTACATTCAACTCTTTGAAATGGATGGGATCACTCTATCTTTCACACAAGGAGCTTTAGATTTCATCGTCGAAAAAGCCTTAGATTANAAATTGGGAGCANGAGGGCTNNGATCACTNTGTGAGGCNATTCTCAATGAGTCTATGTTTGAGTTACCTGAATCAACAGTCAAAACACTTAAGGTAACTAAAAGTTTCGCCGAGCAAAGATTGTCTAAAGTTGAGCTGCCAGCTCTAAAGGTGGTTTCCTAATGATTTATTTTCATTAATTCTTCCAGTAAATCCCTNTGATTAGANAGCCGTGGAACTTTATGTTGGCCTCCAAGTTTATTTTTTTGAGCCATCCAATTGTAGAATAAGTCTTTTTTTGCAAGATTGACTTTGGGCATCCCAAGGGTTATATCTTTATATCTNTTGGCCTCATAATCTGAGTTNACTTCCTTTAAGAATTGATCTAAAAGNTTTGTAAATTTATTTGTATCATNNGGGGGTTCTTTAAACTCAATTAACCATTGATGAGCCCCTTTCTCACCAGCTTTCATAAAAATNGGGCCTGCTGTATAGTCTACAATATCAAGATCCATAACTTTGGAAGCTTTACTNAGGGCCATTTCAGCATTTTCAATCATCAATTCTTCTCCAAATACATTAATGTGATTTTTTATTCTNCCCGTTATTTGAATGCGGTAGGGANTNATGGAGGTAAACTTTATNGTATCCCCAATTTTATAGCGCCAAAGTCCAGCATTAGTANTAATGACCATAGCATAGTTTTTTCCTATTTCTATCTCACTTAGTGGGAGAATNATNTCATTATCATCCNGNTCGGNTTGATCCATTGGGATAAACTCATAAAAAATNCCATAATCTAGCATCAACAATAATTCTGTAGAATTATTTTGGTCTTGCATTCCAAAAAANCCTTCAGAGGCATTATAAATCTCAAAAAAGTTGAGATCATTTCCTTGAAATAATTTTTCAAANTGTTTTCGGTANGGATGAAAACTTACCCCNCCGTGAAAATAAACTTCAACCATTGGCCAGACCTCGGNAATTGATGNTTTGTGTGTATTTTTCAAAACGTTTTGTAACAAAACTAACATCCAAGAAGGGATACCTGCGAGACTGGTCACCCTCTCCTCCAGTGATTCATATATNATAGCNTCCATTTTAGTCTCCCACTCCGACATTAAGGACACTTTTTGGCTAGGTGTACTTCCCAATTCCGCCCAAAAGGGTAGGTTGTCAATAATGATAGCTGATAAATCCCCAAAATAACTGTCTGTATTTTGATACAACNCACTGCTNCCTCCTAATCTCAAACATTTACCGGCTAATATCTGAGCATTTTCATTGTTATTGTAATAAATCGAAAGCATGTCTTTACCAGCTTTGTAATGACAATCTTCCAATGACTCGTTACTGATNGGGATGAATTTACTTTTAGAGTTTGAAGTACCACTGGATTTGGCAAACCANTTGATGGGCGNGGGCCAGAAAATATTTTGTTCTCCCTNTCTGCAACGCTCAATTNGATCCACGATATNCTCATAACTTACCACNGGCATACGGTTTTTAAAGTCATTGTAATTCTTTANGGATTGAAAATCATTGTCAATACCAACTTCTGTTTTAGAAGCACTATTCAATAGCCCATGCAATAACTCCTGCTGAACTTCATTAGGATATTTCATAAANAGTTCCATTTGATGGATCCGTTTTTTTAAGAACCATGAGGCNATGGAATTGAANAGGGGGATTGGCATTATNATGATGTATCTTTGAGACAAAAGTAAAAACTTTAAATCAAAAATGTTCAAAGGAGTTTTAAAGAAAATGATAACCGAGCAAGCTGAACCAATACGATATTTTCTCAATTTCGAAAATGATTTTGTGGAGCTCAACCAGTTTTTAGACCAAAAAGTCAAAATAGATTTTGCTGGAACAGAGTGTTTGAACTGCCATGCCTCTAAAACCATTTTCAGACANGGTTTTTGCCAAACTTGTTTTTTTGAAATCCCCTTAGCTGGNGATTGGGTTATGCGACCTGAGTTGAGCAAAGCTCATTTAGGACAAGAAGATCGAGATNTGGAGTACGAAAAAAAANTCCAATTACAACCTCATTGGGTTTATTTGGCNCTNAGTAGCCATCTCAAAGTAGGGGTTACNCGCAAAAGTCAGATCCCTACNCGTTGGATTGATCAAGGNGCTCACCAAGCTGTAGGAATANTGGAATTACCCAACCGTTATTTGGCTGGAATTGCAGAGGTAAGTCTTAAANNTCACTTTTCTGATAAAACCAACTGGCGTAAGATGTTGCAAAANGATCATAATGAGGTTCNTTGGGAGAAGGCTATTAACTTGGCGATTGAGAANCTNCCCCAAGATTTAAGACCTTACCTNATAANAGANCCTGAGGTGAGCGAATTNAANTTTCCNGTNTTACAATATCCANANAAAGTTAAGAGCNTAAAGCTCGAAAAAGAAAAAAGCTNCAGTGGGATACTTAAGGGNATCAAAGGACAATATTTAATNTTTGATGATCAAACTGTCTATAATATNAGATCCAATGAGGGAACGGTNGTAGAAATGNACATTNACTAATTNACNCATAAAGNNTAAAATAAGATAGAAATCTCACTTTGAACCCTATCTAAATTATTTACAAAAAACTTTAGTCGGATGATTTATTACAAAAATCAATTTACAGTCTTTAATGAGTCACTCAACAGTTGATTTAGTTTTTTTAGCTCCTGAGGGGTGAGGTGTCGCCATTTCCCTAATTTTATATCCAGTTTTACATTCATGATTCGCACTCTTTTAAGTGCATTTACCCTGTAATTCAAATATTCACACATCCGTCGAATTTGTCGGTTTAAGCCTTGGGTTAAGATGATCCTAAATTGATTTTTATGGGTTTGTTTGACAAAACACTTTTTAGTAACGGTATTCAAAATGGGAATTCCATTACTCATCTTTTGAATAAAATCAGGAGTAATGGGTTTGTTGACAGTTACAATATATTCTTTTTCGTGATTGTTTCGGGCGCGAAGTATCTTATTAACAATATCACCGTCGTTGGTCAAAAAAATCAACCCTTCACTTGGTTTGTCAAGTCTTCCAATTGGAAAAATTCTTTTTGGATAATTGATAAAATCAATAATATTATCTTTTTCCACTCGGGTATCCGNAGTACAAACAATCCCTTTGGGTTTATTAAATGCAAGATAGATATTCTTGTTTTTGGATTGGTTTAACANCTCACCATTAACGGTAATTTCTTCATCGGGGCTGACTTTGACCCCCATTTCTGCTTTTTCCCCATTTACCANGACTTTTCCGGAAGCAATTAATCGATCAGCTTCTCTTCGGGAGCAATACCCAATNTCGCTCATGAATTTATTAAGACGGGTAAGTGAGGNTTTTTCCATCCTATAATTTGATTTCTTCACCCCATTTTAAATCGAATTTATTCTTGAACATCCAAACTAACAAATATAGAAGTGGAGTATCCAATAAGGCTACAACGACTTTAAAAATAAATCCAGACAATATAAGGCCAAAAAACAAATCCCATGGTAAAATTCCAAAAACAGAAAGTAGTAACACAACAGAAAAAGTGTCCAAAAACTGTGAGGCAAAAGTCGAAAAGTTATTCCTTAACCAAAGCATTTTACCGTTAGTCAGTTTTTTCCAAAAATGATAAATCCTTATGTCAACAAATTGGGCCAGCAGATAGGCAATCATTGAAGCTAAAACAGCAAGAGGAGATAGTGAAAACACTTGGGTGAAGGTAGCATTGTCAACGGGGGAACTTTCCATGGCGGGAACATAATCGGCAATTAGCAGTATTCCCATAGAAAAAAAAGAAGCAAAAATCCCTGCAGTAACCACNCGGTTGGCAGCTATTTTACCATAGATTTCTGAAATCAAATCAGTAATCAAAAAGGTAATTGGATANGGTAAAATACCAACTGATAACTCGAATAAACGACTGCCAAAAATTTTCCCATTAAAGGGATACCAATAAAAAAATTTTTGAAAAATAAGATTAGACACCACTAGTGATGTAATGAATAAGGCAGCAAGATATAAGTAAATCTTGGCTGCCAATTTCCGCTTTTCTGGATTCATTTATTCCATTTTTATCGAATAAGGAATTCGTGTTTGAATTCCTTCCATTAGGCCCAGTTCGATAAATTCNGAGGTATATTTTTCCAGCGGATGTTGTAACAATTTTGATTGGGCTTGCGAAAAGGCACCCAATAACATGCTCTCAAAATCTTCATCGTATTTTGGATAATCAACTAAATTATAATTGTCTAATTCTGCCAATTTTGCAGCTGATTCAATCGCTTCTTGTAATCCACCCAGAGTGTCTACCAATCCATTTTCAACTGCGTCTTTNCCTGACCAAACCCTTCCCTGAGCGATCTCTTCGACAGTTTCCATACTGAGTGATCTTCCCTCTGCCACTCTGGATTTGAATGTATGATATATTTTTTCAATAGAGTATGTAGTACTTTTTTTAAATCCCTTNCTTATGGANTCAAAAACNCTGTACCCCATCGCATTTTTGTGAGTAGTAACATGTTCAGCGTTGATCCCAATTTTGTCCGTCATGCCTCTAATGTTTGGAAAGGCAGCCAATACTCCAATGGATCCTGTAATGGTCATGGGGTCTGCAAAAATTCTATCAGCCAAACTAGAAATATAATATCCCCCTGATGCAGCGACATTACCCATTGAAACAACCAGTGGTTTTTTCCCCTTAAAGGCTCTAGAGGCATTGAGTATTATCTCTGATGTCAAAGCGTCTCCTCCAGGGGAGTCTACCCGTAGAACAGCTGCTTTGATTTTTTTGCTTTCCAATATTTCATCAAATGCTTTATTAAATGCATCCTTTCCAATTATTTCCGCAGATCCTTCAGTATTAAATATTGGGCCTTGTGCATAAACAACAGCAATACGGTCATCGATTTCTTTATCATACTCTTGAACCTTAACATTGATATCCCCAAAATCTACTTCATTCAAACTTTCATTAGAATCAATTTTAAGGGCTTCTTTGATTTTATTTTCGAAATTATCTTCANAAACTAAACCATCGATTATGCCATGAGCCAAAGCCTCTTCGGCATCATTTACTGACAGGTCGTTGGCCAATTCATCCATTGAGGCGGGCGTTATTCCTCGGCTTTGGGAAACTTCATCCCTAAACGTTTCCCAAACAGCATCCAATAAGCTTTGGATTTGTGTCCGATTTTCATCGCTCATGTGATCCTGTAAATATGGTTCAACAGCACTTTTGTATTTACCATGACGAATAACCTCCATTTTCACACCGTACTGATTTTGGAAATCTTCGTAATACAGGACTTCTGAAGATAAACCTTTGAGTTGCATCATTCCAATGGGGTTCATNAATATACTGTCGGCTACAGAACTAACATAATAGCCTTTCTGTGACATGTTATCGGAGTAGCTGTAGATGAATTTTCCTGAGGTNTTAAAATCTTCTAGAGTATTTCTGATTTCTCTTGCTTGCGCCCAACCTGAGCCAATAGAGCCACTTTTTAATTTAATTCCTTTAATATTATCGTCCATTTTGGCCTTTTTTATACTACCAATGATCTCGTCCATTCCGATAATGCCAGAATCAAAATCTGGTAAATCTTCAAGTGGATTGTAACCTGGACTCCTGTCCCTCACCTCTGTATTGAGATCTAAATCCAAGACACTATTTTCCTTGATCCACGTTCTACCTGATTGTTCAAAATTGAGAGAAGTTGCAAGAGCTGCTATGCCCATAAAAAAGAAAATCGCAACCAATCCCAGAGCGATAAAGGTCCCCAATAGAGAAGCCAAAAAACTTTTAAAGAAATTCATTTATTCTAATTTATTTCAAATATACGTTTTGTGGATTTGTTTTACGAAATTTAACGCAAGTATTCTAATGGAAAAGGCATATATATCGATTGGATCCAACAAAGGCAATAGGTTTTACAATTTGCAAGAGGCATTGGTTCAAATACAAAAACATATTGGTGTTCTGACTAATTTGTCATCCATATATGAATCTTTGGCATGGGGTTTTGAAGGCCCTGATTTCTTTAATGCTTGTATAGAAATTCAAACTGATTTTTCAGCTTTAGAGCTACTAGAGAAGCTACTAGAGATAGAACGACAAATGGGTAGGATAAGATCCATTAATCCCGGCTATGATTCCCGAGATATAGACCTAGATTTGCTTTTTTTTGAGGATCAAGTTATTGATAACGAGCACTTAATATTGCCTCATCCCCGCTTGGAATCACGAAACTTTATTTTGCATCCCATGTGCGAAATTGCCCCCGATTTTGTTCATCCACAATTGGGAAAGGATATGTCCAGTTTATTAAACCTCTGTAATGATACTTCCAACCCTTCTAAACTTCCTTTGTCCCAATGGTCACAAGATATTTTTTCAAAGGATCAATTTCTGGTTTTTGAGGGTAATATCGGTGTGGGAAAAACCTCACTGGCTGAAAAAATTGCTGCCGATTTTCAAGCTCGAAGCCTATTGGAAAATTTTAGTCAGAATCCATTCCTGGAAAATTTTTACGCTGAACCTGATCGTTTTGCTTTATCCCTCGAAAACTATTTTATGGAGGATCGGTTTCGTCAATTTAAAAANTTTTTAGAGGGGTCGGCAGCCTCCAAATTTGCTGTTGCGGATCACTCCTTGTTCAAATCCCTGGTTTTTGCAAAAATCAACATTTCCCCTATTAATTTCCTCGATTTCAAGAATAATTTTGAGCGCTTGGCAAGGGAATTGGTTTTTTCTCAAAAGATAATCTTTCTTAAGAAACCCATCCAAAAATTAATGGAACAGATCAAAAANAGGGGGCGTTCTTATGAACAAAAAATTACCAGTGATTATTTGGAAAAAATTGAGAGGGGCTATCAAAATTTTGAAAATGAGGGATTTTCATTTACCTCTAATAGTATTGATTTGACCAATTTGGACTTTGTACATGACCAAAGGGCATATCAAATCATACTTCAGCGCATCAAAGCGTTTTAAATTTTTTATAAAATTCCCATAGCGTAACTCCTGAGGCGACGGAAATGTTCAAGGAGTGTTTAGTGCCCTCTTGCGGTATTTCAATGACGCCATCACTGAGATTTATAACGGTCTGAGACACGCCTTTGACTTCATTACCCAGCACAAAAGCGTATTTTTCATTAGGGGTGATTTTAAAATTTTCAAGCGATAGAGCACCTTGGGCTTGTTCAATGGCATAGACTAAAATCTTTTCAGCTTTGAGATGCTTCACCACTTCTGAGGCTTCCTTTTGATATTCCCAATCTACTGATTCTGTTGCACCCAAAGCAGTTTTGTGAATGTCTTTGTGGGGCGGAGTAGCAGTAATACCACAGAGGTATATTTTTTCTATCAAAAAAGCATCGGCTGTTCTAAAAACTGACCCGATATTGTTGAGACTTCTAACATTGTCAAGGATCAATATAAGTGGGGTTTTAGGGACCTCCTTAAAAGCCGCTACCGATATACGGTTGAGTTCACTGTTTTTTAATTTTCGCATATTTATAAAATTACTAAATAATAAGCGTTAGAGCTCTTGTTAACAAATTTTTAAACCCCAATTCCTGCAAGAATTTTTTAATAATTACATTCGTAAAAACCCTAGAAGACAGTGGCCAAGTCAATTAAGGAAACTCCTTTAATGAAACAGTACAACCAGATTAAGGCAAAATACCCTGATGCGTTGTTATTGTTTAGGGTAGGGGATTTTTACGAGACTTTTGGACAGGATGCGGTAAGGACCGCCAAGATATTGGGGATCATTTTAACCAAAAGAGGAGCGGGAAGCACTAGCGAAACTGAGCTGGCCGGATTCCCCCACCATTCTATAAATACTTATTTGCCCAAACTAGTTAGAGCTGGTTGCAGGGTGGCGATATGCGACCAATTGGAGGATCCAAAAATGACAAAAAAAATAGTCAAAAGAGGGGTTACGGAGTTAGTTACTCCCGGTGTATCGCTTAATGATGAGGTTTTAGAGCACAAAAAAAACAACTTCCTAGCGGCAATACATTTTGGCAAAACCAAAATAGGGGTTTCTTTTTTGGATATCTCTACAGGCGATTATTGGGTCTCAGAAGGAAATGATATTCAAATCGAACAGTTGTTGCAAAATTTTGACCCAGCTGAAGTGCTGGTAGCCAAACCGTCCAAAAAAACATTTGCTAAGTTGATGGGAGGACAATTCAATGTTTTTTATTTAGAGGATTGGATTTTTGAAAGTAGTTATGCTTTGGAGCAATTGACTGCCCAGTTTAAGACCTTAGGATTGAAAGGTTTTGGAATAGAAAATCTCGATGCCGGTGTGATCGCTGCTGGGGCCGTATTGCATTACCTAAAGGAAGCGCATCACAATAAGATTCCGCACATTAATTCCGTAAGAAGGATATTTGAAGAGGAATACGTTTGGATGGATCGATTTACTATGCGGAACCTAGAGTTGTTTCAATCCAACAGCCCTAATGGGGTGGCCTTGATCGATGTTTTGGATCACACTCTTACCGCTATGGGAGGTAGAATGCTCAAGCACGGATTGGCTTTTCCTGAAAGTAACTTGAGTGTTATCGAAGAGCGCTTGGACTTTGTCGCTGCTTTAGTAAAAGATTCCGATGCTTACGACCGAATGGCCCAACATCTAAACCAAATGGTTGATATAGAAAGGATTGTTGCCAAAATAGCCACGCAGAAGATTAGTCCTCGTGCCTTGGTGCAATTGGCCAAATCACTGAATGAAATTGATCAGATCAAGGCCTATTTATCAGATCAATCAAACATGGTTTTGCAACGACGGGCTAAAGGCTTCATGGACGTTAAAGACATCATCACCCTAATTCAGTCGACCTTAAAACCAGAGG
The DNA here is from genome assembly GCA_002687665.1 of Flavobacteriaceae bacterium. GTDB lineage: Bacteria > Bacteroidota > Bacteroidia > Flavobacteriales > Flavobacteriaceae > UBA8316. The sequence continues at coordinate 499 of NZAX01000006.1, read as the reverse complement.
CCCCTGTTTTGCTTAGTAAAGGAGAGGTTATTGCCGATAAGGTAAATAGCGAACTGGACGAACTGAGGGAGCTTTTAAGTTCGGGAAAGAATCATTTGGATAAAATGTTGGAAAGGGAAAGTGAACGCACCCAAATCCCCTCATTGAAAATTGCCTTTAACAATGTGTTCGGCTACTACATAGAGGTAAGAAACACCCACAAGGACAAGGTACCGGAGGACTGGATCCGAAAGCAAACCCTTGTCAGTGCAGAACGATATATCACTGAGGAACTAAAGCAATATGAAACAAAAATATTAGGGGCTGAGGAAAAGATCGCGTCTATTGAAAGTCGTTTATACATAGAATTGTTAACTGAACTGCAAGGGCATATAAAACCTTTAAAAATAAACGCCAGTCAGGTGGCTCGTTTGGATGTCTTGTGGTGCTTTGCCTCTTTGGCCATTAAGTACAACTACAGCCGTCCTGAATTTTCAGAAAGTATGATTTTGCAGGTCAA
>NZAX01000071.1 GCA_002687665.1 Flavobacteriaceae bacterium | reverse complement strand
TTTGGAAAAAGGCCGAACCCCAGCATATTATGCGCTGGCCATCTCCCTGGAGCGATGGCTTCCCTGGCTGGCACCTAGAGTGTACAGCTATGAGCACCAAATACCTTGGGGACTCATTCGATATCCATGGCGGGGGAATGGACTTGAAATTTCCTCACCACGAATGTGAAATTGCACAGGCACAGTCAGTCAACATCAACCCGCCTGTAAAATATTGGCTTCATGCTAATATGTTGACTCTTAATGGTAAAAAAATGTCCAAATCCACTGGTAATAATATCCTTCCCATGGACATCTTTACTGGCAACAATGATAAATTCAGTAAACCTTACAGCCCGGAGGTTGTTCGGTTCTTTATGCTTCAAGCCCATTACACAAGTGTATTGGACATCAGCCAGGAGGCTTTGGATGCCTCAGAAAAAGGTTATCAAAGATTGATGGATGCTGTTAACCAACTTACTAAAATTAATCCTGGTAAAAAAGCCGGATCATTTAACCCCGATCAATGGTTAAAAAAATGCTATGCTGCAATGAACGATGATTTCAACAGTCCCCTGCTCATTGCACACCTATTTGAGGCAGTTAAGTTTATCAACAGGGTCGTCAACAAAGACCACCCCATTGACGAATCTCAATTTGAAATACTCAACAAGATGTTATCAACTTTTATTTACGACGTTTTGGGTATTGCACCAATGCAAAAACCTAGTAGTTCTAAAGAAGAAATACTCCATAAAACGATAACTCTATTGATCGAACTAAGAAACAATGCACGAACCGACAAAGATTTTAAAACCTCGGATCGAATAAGAGACCAACTATTAGACTTTGGTATTCAACTCAAAGACAGTAAAGAAGGAACACATTTTACCTTCAATTAAAATTATGTTTAGAAATATATTGATTTTTCCTTTTGTCGTACTAATAAAGATTTATCAAATTTTGATCTCTCCCCTTACCCCCCCCACTTGTAGGTTTTCTCCAACTTGTTCCCACTATGGAGTTGAAGCATTTCGCCGACATGGACCAGTAATGGGTTTTTATCTGACCCTTAAGAGAGTCGCAAAGTGCCACCCATGGGGAAAAAGTGGTTATGATCCAGTTCCCTAACTTTTTCTACTGTCAACTGCATCACAATGATTACATTTAACAAACAATCCAATTAATAATGACCTATCTCAAATTCAATTGGGCACCCAACGAAAAATTATTCGAAATAGGTGGCTTTGGCATCCACATTTATAGCTTAATGTTCATCGTTGCGTTTTTACTGGGTTTACNCCTATATAAAAAGATGTTCATAAAAGAAAATGTTGATCAAAAATATTTGGAACCCATGTTTATTTACATGGTTATCTCAACCCTATTAGGTGCTCGACTGGGGGAAGTCTTTTTTTACAATTGGGATTATTTTCAAAACCACTTACTAGAAATTTTACTCCCAATCAAGGAAAAAGCAGATGGTGGTTACTCATTCATTGGTTTTAGAGGATTGGCAAGTCACGGAGCNGCTATCGGTGTATTAACAGGTATCTTTATCTTTCAAAAACTTAANCCCTTNAAACCACTGATTTGGATCCTCGATCGATTGACCATTCCCGCAGCCATTGGTGGGTTTTTTATTCGCACTGGAAACTTTTTTAACTCAGAAATTGTNGGTAAATATACCGGTTCTAACTTTGGAGTTGTTTTCGAAAATAGAGGCGAGGTGCTTCCTAGATACCCTGCCCAAATGTATGAGGCATTTGGCTACTTTATTCTTTTTCTTGTACTCAAGAAAATCTACAACAGCAGATATAGAGATCAAGGGGGATTTCTTATGGGTCTTTATTTCGCAGGAACTTTTACTATCCGTTTTTTTGTTGAGTATGTAAAAGAAAGTCAAGGAGGGTTTGAAGAGATTTTTCCTGCCTTGTCTACGGGCCAATGGTTAAGNATTCCTTTTATTACGTTTGGTCTTATTACCTCAGCCTTGTCGTTTTTTAAAAAAAGTCCATAACTCTCNCATCTTATGACTGAAAAANNCATTNAAAAATTAAAATATCCCATCGGTCCTTTCATGTGAGTTGATCGATTGAGTCATGAAGAGATCAAGTGCTCAAAGAAGCAATTAGTGTTTTTTAGCTAAATTGGGGACTGAGATCCTGAATTTTAACCGAAGGGTTTTAAAAGAACTTACCGACCAGGAGATTGGCAAATAAATCAATTGATACACNATTTGNCAGACAGTGNTATCCANNTCTAAACCTTTTTCAATCTTGCCTTGACAATAGAAACCCATCTGTACTGGAAAATGAACACGACCAATGCACTGATATTTATGATGCTGTAAAAACTAGTGTGAAAAGCAGTTTAATGATACCTAAATTTATAAACTAGAGGTGGGACAGTTTAATCGAAATTATGAGCTGATTTAATTTGAGTATGTTTCTTCGAAATGATTTCAAGCCAATGTGGCAATAAAGACATTTGCGTTACTTTTCGTTTCCTCCTTCAAGTGCTTTACCATTTTTTTGNGTATCAAACATCACTGGTGTTGCAATAAAGACCGAAGAATAAGTCCCTACAATTACCCCAACAATCAAGGCAAACATAAAACCTCTGATGGATTCCCCTCCGAAAATAAAGATAGCGAGAAGTACTATCAAGGTGGTTAATGAAGTATTGAGAGTTCGGCTAAGTGTGCTGTTTAGAGCAGCATTGACCGTATCGGTAAACTTCCATTTGGTGTGTTCACCAACATACTCACGAATTCGGTCAAAGACGACCACCGTATCGTTTAGAGAGTAACCAATTACNGTAAGAACCGCGGCAATAAAAGCCTGATTGATCTCCATATTAAAAGGCATGATTTTATAGGTTAAGGAAAATATCCCCAAAACGATCAAGACATCGTGGAATACCGCAGCTACAGCTCCNAGAGAAAACTGCCATTTTCTAAATCGCAAAAGGATATAGAGAAAGACAACGATNAGCGATCCGATAACGGCTAAAAAGGAGTTTTTCTTGATGTCATCTGCAATGGTGGGTCCTACTTTGATAGACGACATGATCCCCACCTGCTTGTCTTCTCCTCCGTTGACAAAACTGTCATAGGTCAGTCCGTCAGGAAGAAAAGACTGAAGTGACTCAAACAAAACATTTTGAATTTCATTATCTACGGCAAGGCCCTCCACGTCCACCTTGTAATTGGTGGTGATTTTCAATTGGTTTTCTTCTCCAAATGTTTTGACCTCAGCACTACCTAGGGAGGGAATCAAACTGGATTGTATCTCAGAGGGGCTGATGATCTGATCAAATCGAATCGTGTAGGAACGTCCTCCAACAAAATCCACCCCTTGGTTCAAGCCCTGGAGGAAAAGTGATAGTAGACTTACCGTAACNATAATTCCCGACACGATATAAGCAATTTTTCTTTTTTGCAAAAAACTAACGTTGATNTTGTTAAACAANGACTGTGTCAATCTGGTACCAAAAGCAACGGATTTCCCTTTTTCGTTTCGGGCATCGATAAAGAAACGGGTAATGAAAATGGCGGTAAAGAGCGAAGTGGCAATACCGATCAATAGGGTCGTTGCAAATCCTTTGATGGGTCCTGTACCAAAAACAAAGAGGATCAATGCGGTGAGCCCTGTGGTTATGTTGGCATCCAAGATAGAAGAAAGCGCATTGTTGAATCCATCTGCGACAGCTTTTCTCAGCCCTTTCCCCTTTTTGAGCTCCTCTCTGACCCTTTCGAAGATCAATACGTTAGCATCTACTGATATACCGATGGTCAGTACAATACCAGCAATACCTGGCAAAGTCAATACAGCACCTAAACCTGCAAGGATACCAAAAATAAGAAGTATGTTTAGGACCAAGGCGATATCGGCATATATTCCAGCGGTTCCATAATAGAAAACCATCCAGACTAATACCAATATAAGTGCGATGATGAAAGAGTACACCCCACTTTCTATGGCTTCTCTACCCAAGGAGGGTCCTACGATTTCGGATTGTATTATCTCTGCAGCAGCAGGGAGTTTACCTGCTCGCAATACATTTGCCAAGTCAATTGCTTCATTGAGGGAAAAGCTTCCAGTGATCTCAGAACGGCCTCCGGAAATCGCACCATTGGATACTCCAGGTGCAGAATAGACAATATCATCCAATACGATGGCAATGTTGGTTGCTTCGCGAAAAGCTTTTCCGGTCATGTTTTCCCAGGTTCTTGCCCCTTTGGTATTCATCTGCATGGACACGGCGGGATTACCCATCATGTCATAGGTTTGCATGGCATCAACCACTACCCCACCACTGAGCGGTGGCAAGTCATCTCGATTAGACTTAAGGGCATATAAGTCGATCACCTCACTGTTAGGAGCAGGCATCCCCCAGGCAAAACGAATGTATCGCAGATCTCTAGGCAATAACTTTCTAACCTCGGGCGTGTCTAAATATCCCATAACCAGGTCGGCATCCTTAGCCGCAAACTGTGCCAAAACCGGTCCTCCTTGAAAACCAGACCCAACGATCAAATCCAACAACGGATTAGCATCGGCAACACTGGTGGAATCTTGAGCCTCTACATCGGCCAACAGATCGTCTATAGAAGACTCATCGGTGGCAGGCTCCTCTTCGGGAGAAGAAGTTTGAACAGTGGTTTTTAGGTATTCGTTGGCGGCGGACAAAAAGCCAAACAACTGATCGTTTTTATAAGTTTCCCAAAATTCGAGTTGGGCAGTGCTTTGTAATAGATTTTTGACCCGATCCACATCTTTGGCTCCAGGCAATTCTACCAAAATTCTCCCGGAAGTTCCCAGTCTTTGGATGTTAGGTTGCGTAACTCCAAACTTATCAATACGCTTTCTTAAAACCTCAAAGGCAGATACAATGGACTCGTCCACCTTACGCCTTAAAATGGGCTGTACCTCGGTATCAGACATCTGAAAAGTAATTTCATCACTCAGCGTACGGTTGGCAAAAATATCGGGTGTAGCCAATTGCATGTCTCCTTTTANGGATTCGAATGCAATGAAAAAAGATTCTATGTAGGGATCNTTGCTACTGACCTGCAAAACATCNGCTTGATCCAACGCCTTGTTGAATGCCGGGTTTTTTGAGTTTTCTGCCAATCCCTTNAGGATNTCTTTGACGGATATTTGGAGGATGACGTTAATCCCTCCTTTGAGGTCTAATCCTTTGTTGAGTTCTTTGCCTTTGGCATCGTTGTAGGAAGTGAATCCAAAAATGGGTGCATTACCGATAGAATCAAGGTAATCAACTTCAGCCCGATCCCTCAATTCGATGAAATCCTCTACATCTTCTGAATACTGGGCGGTAGCGAAGGCCTTGGCTTGAGATTCTTTCTGACTGGTAATGAATGTAAATGAAAGTTGGTAGATACTCACCAATCCAAAAAGGATCGCAAAGAGTCTAATGAGTCCGTTATTTTGCATTTTGGTTTTTGTTTACACTAAATAAGCGTGCAAATATAAAGTTTAGGCAATGATTTAGCAACTTTAAAGCGTATTAAACCCCTGTTCAAACAGCGGTCAAGGCAAATGCCTTATTTCAATACGTCATTAAGTGCTTCATTCATGGTTTTGACTGCCGCAGCGCTTTGGTTGAATTTTTCTTTTTCCGCCTCATTGAGTTGAACATCCACGATGGATTCCAAACCGTTTTTTCCAATGATACAAGGTACTCCAATACAGAGATCTTCCTGTTGGTATTCTCCATCGAGGAGAACCGAACAGGGGATCATTCTCTTTTGATCATTGACAATACTGTCCACCAAATAGGCTACTGAAGCACCAGGTGCATACCAAGCAGAAGTCCCCAATAATTTGGTAAGGGTAGCACCTCCTACCATAGTAGAAGCGGCTACTTGCTCCAAATCCTCATCTGTAAGATGCTGAGAAACCGGTGTACCGTTATAACTGGCCAATCGGGTTAAAGGGATCATGGTGGTGTCTCCATGGCCACCGATGACCATCCCTTGGATGTCATTGGCGGGTTTGTCCAAAGCCAAGGAAAGATAGGTTTTAAACCTGGAGCTGTCCAAAGCTCCTCCCATACCAATGACACGTTTTTTGGGCAATCCCGTCGCCTTGAGTGTCAAATAGGTCATGGTATCCATAGGGTTGGAGACCACTACAATAACGGTATTGGGCGAATGTTCTAAGATACTGCTGGCAACCGATTGCACGATCCCGGCATTGATACCAATCAATTCTTCACGGGTCATTCCCGGTTTTCTTGGCACTCCAGAAGTAATCACGACCACATCACTGTCTTTAGTAGCGGAATAATCGTTGGTCACCCCTATGAGGCGGGAATTAAACCCTAAGGTTGTGGCGGTTTGCATCAAATCCAGTGCCTTTCCTTCGGCAAAACCATCTTTGATATCTAACAATACTAGTTCACTAGCAATCGACTTTATGGCAATGTATTCTGCACAAGAGGCCCCTACATTTCCGGCGCCAACAATGGTTACTTTCACATGTGTAAATTTAAGTTAATCTTGGCTTTTTTAAATCTCTCTTTGAGGATTTAAATTCTAAATCCACTCAAAATTAATAGATTTTACGGGAGTTAAGCCATTGAAGTTCTAAAATTAAGCATCAATATTGGCATAGATAGCGTTGTTCTCAATAAATTCTCTTCTTGGGGGCACCTCGTCTCCCATCAACATAGAAAAAATACGATCTGCTTCTCCACCATTGTCGATGGTTACCCTTCGGAGTGTACGCATTTCGGGGTTCATGGTCGTGTCCCAAAGTTGTTCTGCATTCATCTCTCCCAATCCTTTATAGCGTTGTACTGTAGATCCCGATCCGAATTCTTGTTGCAATCGGTCACGCTGGTCGTCGTCCCAAGCATAGCTTTTCTTGGTTCCTTTTTTGACCAAATACAAGGGTGGAGTCGCAATGTAGACATAGCCGGACTCAATCAATTCCTTCATATAACGGAAGAAAAAGGTGAGGATCAGTGTAGAAATATGGCTACCGTCAACATCGGCATCACACATGATGACGATTTTGTGATAGCGCAACTTTTCTAAATTGAGAGCTTTACTGTCCTCCTCAGTCCCAATTGTAACACCCAAGGCGGTGTATATGTTTCTAATTTCTTCATTTTCAAAAACCTTGTGTTGCATCGCTTTCTCAACATTCAGAATTTTTCCCCTCAAAGGTAGTATGGCTTGAAAATTACGATCCCTTCCCTGTTTGGCAGTCCCCCCTGCGGAGTCTCCCTCAACAAGGAATACCTCACACAAAGAGGGATCTTGTTCAGAGCAGTCGGACAGCTTACCGGGGAGACCTCCACCAGTCATTACGGTTTTTCGCTGAACCATCTCTCTTGCTTTGCGTGCTGCATGCCGCGCCTGAGCAGCAAGTATGACCTTTTGAACGATGATTTTGGCATCGTTGGGATTTTCTTCCAAGTAGTTTTCCAACATCTCAGAAACAGATTGAGAAACAGCAGCGCTCACTTCACGATTTCCCAACTTGGTTTTGGTTTGCCCTTCAAATTGGGGTTCGGCCACCTTTACAGATACGATTGCGGTCAATCCCTCTCTAAAATCGTCTCCGGCAATCTCGAACTTAAGTTTGTCGAGGAGACCGGAGGAATCCGCGTATTTTTTTAAGGTA
>NZAX01000005.1 GCA_002687665.1 Flavobacteriaceae bacterium | reverse complement strand
ATCGTAAAGTATGGGGGCATGGGTTTTGAACCCCTTCAAAACAGCAGTGGCAGACCAAACAAATATCCCCGAATTCCAGAAGTAATTTTTATCATCGATAAAACTTTGCGCAGTATCTGAATCAGGTTTTTCGGTAAACCGTATCACCTTTTTTAATTGGGAATCTTTTTGATCTTTATCAACCGCCACATAGCCAAATCCTGTGGCAGGAAAATCAGGTTGTATTCCAAAGGGGATCAGGTTTTTTTCGTTGGCATGCTCCAAGGCCAATTCCATATCCTCTGTAAACAGCTTTTCATCAATAATGATATGATCACTTGGACAGATTACAATTTTGGCATCGGAATTGAGTTTTTTTATTTTCAAACTTGCCATCAAAATACAGGGGGCTGTATTGCGACGAACCGGTTCACAAATCACTTGATATGGGGATAATTTATCTCCCAATTGATCCAAAATAATCTTTTGATAACGGCTTTGGGTTACGATAAAAATATTGGAGGAAGTAATAAAATTTTCCAATCTTCCAAAAGTGCCTTGTAAAAGTGAAATCCCCTCTCCGGTCATGTCGTGAAATTGCTTGGGAAAATCCGGAGTACTGGAAGGCCAAAATCGGGAACCGATTCCACCGGCCATGATAATTACAAAGTGATTTTTAGACATTTTATTTTATTTTGATAACCTGAGCATGGGGACTAAAAAGGTAAAGTTTTTTTCCATCCACCTCTCTACACTCGTATCTCTTGGTTCGCTTTTTTCCTCTGACAAATCTTCTTCCATTGTGAATTTCAAAAATCGACCCATTTTCTAATTCAAAAATATAGTTTTTTTCATTCTCAGGATCAAATTTATTGAGTACAACAGCCAATTGGGTATCGGTATCAGATGAGGCCTTTGGATTCCGAAAGTGCAGCAGCAAAACCCTCAACAACTCTTCTGGAAAAATTTGCGGTACAAGAAAAGGTGATATAATTTCTCTGAAAACGTTTTTCCACTCCTTCCCGTGAGGTTTGATATTAGGGCCAAAATCTTTGTAAGCAATCAAGTGAGCTATTTCATGCAAGGTAGTGATCAAAAATCGATAGGGATTTGACATTTCATTGACTGTGATCTGGTGTCCTCCTTTTGGCAAGGCTCTAAAATCTCCGTGCTTGGTATACCGCTTGCGGGTAATGATAATGTTCACTTGCCACTGATTGAGGTATTCTGAAAGTTTAGGAAAGGAAGCTTTAGGTACAAAACTCTCAATTGCGCTGATCGATTCAATCATCCTGACCTATGGAGTTGAAGAGGAAATTGGCAACACCTTCCCATTGTAAAACTGATGTCCCTTTAAGGCAAAATCAATGATATATTCCGCCATTTGTGCTGCACTTACGGGGGCTTTATAACCGGGAAAAGCTTCTTCCAACATCTCTGTTTGCACAGCACCTAGAGCAAGCGCATTAAACGAGGGACCACTGTCTTTGAACTCCTCTGCCAAAAGCTCTGTGAGTATAACCAAGGCTCCCTTACTGCTACTATAGGCCGATAGGCCCGGGAACTTTGCACTTCCTTGAACCCCGCCAATACTAGTAATATTGAGAACGTGCCCTTTGGCATTCATAATGGGTAGAATCAATCGAGTAAGGGTTGCTACAGCAAAAATGTTGACCTTAAAAACAGCTTCAAAATCGGAGGAAGAAATTTCTAAAAATGGCTTATTGATCAAACTTCCTGCATTGTTGATCAGCACATCAATACTTTTAAAAGAGGTGCTGATTTCTTTAACAAAATCAACTACTTCCGACTCAAGGGACAGGTCTACCGAAAAAGGGTGAACATTAGGTATACCCTTTAATGGCGATATGTTTCTGGAGAGGGCAATGGCCCTATGGCCATTGGCAGAGGCTTTTTTACAAATCTCAAAGCCTACTCCCCTACTGGCACCTGTAACAAGAAGGGTTTTCATTCGTTTTAATTTTTAGGGTCAGGTCAAGGTATTCCTGTATTAGGAAACAACAAGTCGGATTGGGTTTTCGATATAAAGCCTTAGAGATTGTAAAAACTGTGCTCCAGTAGCTCCATCAACCGTTCTATGATCACAAGCCAATGTCAGCTTCATGGTGTTCCCAATAACGACTGCATCCTGTTTCACCACAGGTTTTTTCTCGATGGCGCCAACGGATAGAATGGCCGAATTGGGTTGATTGATTATGGAGGTAAACTCCTGTATGCCAAACATTCCCAGGTTGGAGACCGTAAAGGTGCTACCTTCCATTTCAGCAGGGGTCAATTTTTTATCTCTGGCCCTCAGGGCATAATCTTTGACAGTTACTCCAATTTGTCTCAAATCCATCTCGTCAGTGAATTTGAGTACAGGAACTACGAGTCCATCCTCAACAGCAATTGCCACGCCCAAATGTACGTGGTGATTTTGAACCACCTTGTCTTCAAACCACTGAGAATTGACCTGAGGGTGTTCTTTCAAAGCCAGTGCAACAGCTTTGAGAACAATGTCGTTGAAAGAAATTTTGGTATCCGGTAAGGTATTAAATTGCTGTCTGAATGCAATAGCATTGTCCATATTCAATTCTACCCCTAAGTAATAGTGAGGGGCAGAAAATTTCGAAGCAGAGAGTCTTTTAGCGATAGACTTTCTCATTGAACTGTTAGCCAATTCAGTTATGCTTTCCACACCTTTTGGACCCGAGGTAATAGCAAATCCACCTGCTGAGCCTTTAAAATTTTCAATATCGCGTTTGATGATTCTCCCTCCATCTCCGGAGCCTTTGACTTGTTGGAGACTGATTCCTTTTTCTTCGGCCAATTTTTTAGCCAGAGGAGAAGCGATCAATCTTCCGTTGTGATTTTCGTTTGCCACTATCGGGGACTGAGGTACTGCTAAATCGGGCTTGGGAGTTTGCTTTTGCTCAGCTAACGCAGCTGAGACAACTTCAGCGTTAGGTTCCTCCACTTGATTTACTGATACTACACTACTAGCAATCGCTGCTTTTACAGCCTCGGGATCTGTCTCTTCTTTACCTATGGCAGCCAAAACTGAATCTACCGCTGCAGATTGTCCCTCTTCAAGACCAATATAAAGCAAAGTTCCTGAGTAGAAAGATTCAAACTCCATCGTGGCTTTGTCCGTTTCTATTTCTGCCAGAATATCTCCTTCCTTTACGGGATCACCTACATTTTTATTCCATTTCGCAACGGTACCTTCTTCCATGGTATCGCTCAACCTGGGCATGGTTATGACCTCCACACCCTCAGGCATGGCTGTTTTTTCTTCATTGGATTCTACAATTGCAACTGGAGACTGAGGTGCATCGAAGGTTTCTGATGATTCCTCTGTTTGAGAAGATGTTGTTGCAGCACCTCCAATCATGTCCTTAATATCTTCACCTTTGGATCCAATAATGGCCAAAAGAGAATCTACAGGGGCTGTTCCTCCTTCTTCAATTCCGATATGGAGCAGTTCTCCCTCTTGAAAGGACTCGAATTCCATTGTGGCTTTGTCGGTCTCAATCTCAGCAAGAATATCACCTTCTTTAACCGTATCACCTACTTTCTTGTACCATTTGGCTACCGTGCCTTCTTCCATGGTATCACTCAAACGAGGCATGTTTATCAGTTCCGCCATTCTAATCTAATTTATGCTTTAAAAAGGGATAGTCTTCTTGCTCATATACCGCGTCATACATCACAGATTTTTCAGGGAAAGGAGATGATTCTGCAAACTTTTCACAATCTGCCACTACTGCTTTAACTTTAGCCTCAATCTCATCCAACTGTTTTTCTGTTGCGTATTTGTTATCAAGGATAATTTCTTTGACTTGGGTAATAGGATCAATTTTTCTGTATTCCTCGACCTCCTCCTTTGTCCTGTATTTTTGGGCATCAGACATAGAGTGTCCTCTGTAGCGGTAGGTCTTCATCTCTAGGAAAGAAGGACCTTTTCCGGCTCTGGCATGCTTAATGGCTTTGTCCAAGCCTTTGGCCACAGCAACAGGATCCATTCCATCGACAGGTCCACAGGGCATTTCATAACCCAGCCCTAATTTCCAAATCTCTTGGTGACTAGCAGTTCTTGCCACAGAAGTTCCCATAGCATAACCGTTATTTTCAACTACAAAAACTACTGGTAATTGCCATAAGGTTGCAAGGTTTAAAGTCTCGTGAAGGGAACCTTGTCTAACAGCCCCGTCACCCATAAAACAAAGGGTTACATTGTCTCTTTCAAAATATTTGTCTCCAAATGCCATCCCAGCACCCAGAGGTATTTGACCTCCTACTATACCATGACCCCCATGAAAATTGAATTCTTTAGAAAAAATATGCATGGATCCTCCCAATCCCATGGAAGTACCTGTTGACTTACCAAAAAGTTCTGCCATCACTTGTTTGGGATCAACTCCCATCCCGATGGGTTGTACGTGATTTCTGTAGGCTGTTATCATTCTATCCTTCCCCAATTCCATAACGTGAATTGCCCCAGCCAGTATGGCTTCTTGACCATTATAAAGATGGAGAAATCCCCTAACTTTTTGTTGGATATAAACAGCAGCCAATTTGTCTTCAAACTTTCGCCAAAAGAACATATCCTCATACCATTTCAAATAGGTAGCCTTGGTTATTTTTTTCATTAAAAGATTGTGATATTCAATTTCAAAATATTTTCAAAATTACTGAATTATGTCCTTTTGATAAAAATATATTTATGAAATTGACAAATAAGAATCATTGCATTGAAACGGACCCTTTGTCAGAAGCTTGACCTTCTTCTGGAAGTGGCTGTAATCCTAATCCATCAAAGTTGAAACTTAAGGAAAACCTTAGGGTATTTTCAAGTGGGTTTCTGATTTTTGACATGGACGACAAATAAGATATATCAATAACAATCCCATTGAGTTTTACACCTGCACCAAAAGTCATGTATTTTCGTGATCCTTTTTCTTCGCTTTCATTGAAGTAACCCGATCTCAAAGCCAAAGTTTTGGCAAATACATATTCAAAGCCTAAAGCCCATGTAATTTCTTTAAGTTCCTCTTTCAAACCTCCCGGTGCATCATTGAATGACATGAAGATTCCATTAAAAAAATTAACATCGGGTTGTCTGTAGCCTTTAAGAGAATTGTTATTATCATAAAAAGCTTCTGGTGTTGGAACTAAAAGTTTGGAAAACTCCAAATGAATACCCAAAATATTTGAGGGATCAAAAATCAAATCCAATCCGCTTCCAACTCTTAGGTTGGTTGGTATAAAGTCCATCTGCCCTCCTTCATCATATTTTAGCCTTGGACCAATATTGGAAAAACTAAATCCCGCCCTAGCCAAACCATCTAAACTTCCCAAATCAAAGGTTGATCCTTGATAGAAACCTGATATATCTACACCCAAACTATTGGCTGAAGTGGCATCCAAATCTGTAGAAATCTTTAAATCAGACCTCAAAAATCTTCCTGCTACTGACATGGAAAACTTTTCACTAAGCTTTAGAGAATAAGACAAATCTAATGTCATTTCGTTAGGTCTTTTTGACCCCTGATCAATAATGGTACCGGACATCATTTTATTAAACTGAACGTTGCCATAACTAAAGTATTTAAAACTTGTAGCCCACGCACTTCTCTCGTTAGTTCTTATAAAATAAGTTAAATTTCCCAAAAAAATATCATCTACAATCTGTCTCAGATAAGGAGTATAGCTTAAACCCAAACCACTTTTACTCTCCGAGAAAGAATATTTTGCAGGATTCCATTGTTGAGAGTAGGCATCGGCAGAAGTAGCTACACCAAGCTCCCCCATTCCGGCAGCTCTGGCATCTGGTGTGATAAGTAAAAAGGGAACTCCGGTGGTGATTATCCGTTCTTGAGCATTAAGTTGAATGACAATGAATAATAGAACAATTAATCTAATCACAGAGCAAGTTGATTTCATCTTTATGATGTTTTCCAATTGATAACGCAACATGGCTAGATTTGTTGTTTTTAATATTCAACTATTTATCAACAAATGGAATAAATTAATTTTTGTTTGATATGCATAATATTTCTTTATTTAAAACGTTATTCAGAGGTGAAAGCTTAATGCATTGATTATAAAGTGGTATGTAAGACTCATATAATTAGTATATTGCATTAAAAATTAGACATATTGATCCTATGAAAATTAATTTTTTAAAAGAGACTATTATTGTTGCTTTTACAGCAGTTCTAATGGTGGCATGTGGAGGAAGAAACAACATGTCCCGTGCTACAGGATGGGGCATAAATTCTAAAGATGGAGGTTTTCAATACAACATTGAATTTGAGGATCAAGAAAATGGTCCAGGTTTAGTCTTTATCGAAGGAGGAACATATACCAAAGGGCAAGTTCAAGACGATGTTCTTCACGACTGGAATAATTCTCCTACCCAACAGCACGTAATGTCATTTTACATTGATGAAACGGAAGTAACCAATCTTATGTACATGGAATATTTGGACTGGTTGGAAACAGTATTCCCATTGAGTGAATCCCGTTACAGACAAATTTATGAAGGCGCTTTACCTGATACATTGGTATGGAGAAACACATTGGGGTATATGGAAGAACTCACCACTAACTATTTGAGACATCCTGCATATGCAGAGTATCCTGTTGTCGGTATCAACTGGTTGCAAGCAGTTCAATTTTCTGAGTGGAGAACAAATAGGGTAAATGAATTCATACTTGAAAGAGAATCTTTTGTCCAAAAAAATATCAGGTATGGCGAAGTAGATGGAGGAGTAGTAAACGCCAACAGTACTTTCAATACTGAAGCCTATCTTAAGCGACCCGAAACCTCCTATGGTGGGCTGATGGCCTCTGATAGTCTTATGGGTAAAAGAGGCACTATGAAAAAAGATACTGCTACTGTAAACGTATATGCAGGGGTATCTAAGGGTGTTTTACTTCCCTCATACAGACTTCCTACCGAGGCAGAATGGGAATATGCAGCATTAGCACTGGTTGGTGATAGAGAATACAACACCTATAGAGGCAAGAAAAAATACCCTTGGTCTGGTGAATATACTAGATCTGACGAAAGGAGAAGCGAAGGTGACCAGTTGGCAAATTTTAAATTCGGAAAAGGAGATTATGGTGGAATTGCTGGATGGTCAGATGACGGTGGCGACATTACCGTTCAGGTAAAAAGCTATCCACCTAATGACTTTGGAGTATACGATATGGCTGGAAACGTAGCAGAATGGGTATCAGATGTTTATCGACCAATAATAGATGATGAAGCAAATGACTTTAATTATTACAGAGGGAACATCTATTTGAAAAATGCAATTGGCGAAGATGGAAAAGCAACGATTCTATCTCCAGATGAATTAGTATATGATACTTTACCCAATGGAAAAGTAATGCTCAAAAGACTTCCTGGTGACTTGGACAAAGTTCCAATTGACGAGGAAGAAACCTTCTTGAGACAAAATTTCTCTGAAAGCGATAATCGAAACTTCAGAGATGGTGATAAAGAATCCACAAGACTTTTTGCCAGTTACAACAACACTGACGATGACAATCCAAACAAAAGACCTGAAACCGCTGGAATGTACGACGCACCCATACATCCAAAGGTAACATTAGACGACGAGGGAAATATTGTCAGAAATATAGATAAATCTGAACGCAGAACTTCATTGATTACGGATGAAGTAAGAGTTTATAAAGGAGGATCATGGAAAGATCGCGCATATTGGTTAGACCCTGCCCAGCGAAGGTACCTTCCACAATACATCGCAACCGATTACATTGGATTTAGATGTGCAATGTCGAGGCTAGGAGAAAAAAGCAGAATCAAAAAGACCGCAAGACATAAACGCGGTAGATAAACAAAATAAGGCATCGAATTGATGCCTTTTTTTTATGAATATAATCCATCTATACGATTACTTTAAAAATTCCTCAGGAATAGTAACCGATAGTCGAAAAGTAACCCAGGACTCTTTTTTTGTGGCCTTGAAAGGTGAAAAATTTGATGGCAATCAATATGCACTGGAAGCAATTGAAAAAGGTGCAAAATTTGCACTTGTTGACCGAGTAGAAATTGCAGAAAAAAATAATCAGTTAATTTTAGTTAAAAACACACTCCAATCTTTACAATACCTAGCTGGTTATCATAGGAGTAAATTAAAGGCTAAAGTTATTGCTTTAACTGGTAGTAATGGAAAAACCACCACTAAAGAACTAATAAATAATGTGTTGGCCAAAAAATTTATTACCAATGCCACCCAAGGTAATTTCAACAATCATATCGGTGTTCCTCTAACCCTACTCAATTTTAATGAAAATACAGAAATTGGAATTATTGAGATGGGTGCGAATCACCAAAAAGAAATTGATTTTTTATGTCAACTGGCAAAACCTCAGCTTGGACTAATCACCAACTTCGGCAAAGCCCACTTGGAGGGATTTGGAAGTATTGAAGGAGTGATCAAAGGGAAATCTGAATTGTATAAATACCTTTCAAATACGGGAGGGACTATTTTTTTAAACATTGACGACCCACTTCAAAGAAAATGGATGTCATACAAGCCTAATTATACTTTTGGTGAACACACGGATGCTAACTGTAGTTTAAAATACTTAAGAAGAAAATCCAAACCACTTGTGATGACTGTAGATGAAATAACTATTCAGAGTCAACTGTATGGCGAATATAATTACACAAACATAGCTGCTGCAGTAGCTTTGGGTAAGTTTTTTAACCTGAGTAATGATCAAATCAACGAGGGAATTTCCTCATACGAGTCCACCAACAACCGATCGCAAAGCATCCAAAAAGGCAACTACAAAATCATATTGGATGCCTACAATGCAAACCCAAGTAGCATGAAAGCTTCAATCACTTCTTTTATCAGTAACAAAAAAAATAAAGGAGCTGTAATTTTGGGGGATATGTTTGAATTGGGTACATATAGCAAAGAAGCACACCAAGAAATACTGGATGAATTAGTATCCTCAGAAATTGAAAGTATCGTAGTGGTCGGTGAGCAGTTTTTCAGAACCCTATCCAATGATCCAAGAGTAAATCGCTATAAATCGCTAGAGGAGGTTAAAAAGTACCTCACCCAAAACACTTTTGAACAAACAGAAATCCTGATCAAGGGGTCAAGAGGGATGGCCATGGAGACACTTTTGGATTACCTCTAGGAACTAATCCAAGCCTGCTCCTTTGATGATGTCATCAACCACCTCAGGATTCAAAAGGGTAGAGATATCCCCTAAATTTGAAAGGTCACGACTGGCGACTTTCCTCAAAATCCTTCTCATAATTTTACCCGAACGTGTTTTTGGCAAACCGGAAACAATCTGAACATGCTCTGGTTTGGCAATAGGACCAATAATTTTTCTGACCAACTGTTTGATTTCATCTTCCAAAACCTCAGCGGATTTGTCAAGGCTGTCACAAATAGCAAAAGCATAAATCCCTTGTCCTTTGATTTCGTGGGGATAACCAACTACGGCTGACTCGATCACATTGGAATGCTCGTTTATGGCATTTTCTACTTCGGCTGTTCCCATACGATGGCCCGAAACGTTGATTACATCATCAACCCTTCCCAGAATCCGGAGAAAACCATCGTGATCCCTTTTGACACCATCACCAGTAAAATACATGCCTTTGTAGGTGGAAAAATAAGTGTCTTTACACCGCTGATGGTCTCCATATGTAGTTCTTATCATTGAAGGCCAGGGATACTTGATACAAAGATTCCCCTCCACATTATTACCCTCGAGTTCATTCCCTTCGGAATCTACTATGACAGGCTGAACACCGGGAAGTGGGAGTGATGCATGGGCTGGTTTATTAGGCGTGATACCTGCCAAAGGAGAAATCATAATCCCTCCTGTCTCTGTTTGCCACCAGGTATCTACCAGAGGACAATTGCCTTTACCAACATGTTCGTGATACCAATGCCAAGCTTCTTCATTGATGGGCTCACCAACTGAACCAATCACTTTAAGCGAGCTTAGATCAAATTTCTCAACCGGCTCTGTTCCATGAACTTGCAGGGCTCTGATCGCAGTAGGAGCCGTATAAAATTGATTGACCTTATATTTTTCAACAATCTCCCAAAACCTTCCTGGATGTGGATAGGTGGGGACTCCCTCAAACATCAGTGTAGTTGCTCCTGCCAAAAGCGGTCCGTAAACAATGTATGAATGTCCTGTAATCCAGCCAATATCTGCAGTGCACCAATATACATCGTCAGCATCGTACTGAAAAACATTTAAAAAAGAATAATAGGTATACACCATATAACCTGCAGTAGTGTGAACCACGCCCTTGGGTTTTCCGGTTGAGCCGGATGTGTAGAGAATAAATAATAAATCTTCAGCACTCATGACCTCGGCCAGATGATCTTCGGATTGTCCCTCCAAAGCCTCATCCCACCAGAGGTCTCGGCCGGGTATCATTTCAACCGCCTCACCGGTACGCTTCAACACGATTACTTTTTCAACAAATTCTGTATTGTTTAGTGCTTCATCTACCACAGCTTTTACCTGTATATTCTTGTTGCCCCTAAAATTACCATCAGAGGTGAGTATCATCTTGGCTTGACAATCGTTAATTCTATCCGCCAGAGCAGAAGAAGAAAAGCCAGCAAAAACAACAGAGTGAACGGCCCCAACGCGTGCACAAGCGAGCATGGCAACCGCAGCTTCGGGTACCATGGGCATATAAATAATAACGCGATCCCCTTTATTGACCCCTTGTGATTTCATTGCATTGGCAAATTTGCAAGTAGCTTTAAACAACTCGCCATAAGTCAGGTGTATTGGATTCTTCTTTGGATCATTGGGCTCCCATATGATAGCGGTTTTATTTTCGTGGGTAGGAAGTAACCTTTCAAAAATATTTTCGGTTAAATTCAGTTCGGCATTTTCGAACCAACTGATTTTAGGCGTTTCAAAATCCCAACTCAACACCTGATCCCATTTTTTCCTCCAGTCGAAATTTTCTGCAATTTCACTCCAAAATTTTTCAGGAGATACCACACTTTTATGGTAATCATTGGTATAATCTCTAAGAGTTTCAATTCTGTCGCTCATGGGCATTCTATTTGCATTAAACTTAAGCATATTAGCAAAGTATTCAAAATCATTGTTTAAGTTAAATTTTTTTTTGTCACAAAAAAAGTATGTATTAAATGAAGGATTACTAAAAAACTAATGTTTTTTTTATTAAATTTACTAAGACTAATCACGTTTATTCATTAAATAAATACTTAACAATATGGAAATATTAGTTGTGCTGGTTTTCTTAGCTGTTCTTTTTGGAGGAGTATACTGGTATGCTGGCTATTCAACTCGCTCCGGTTTTGCAAAAGATGAAAATCAAAACTTTATCCCAGATGCTTGGGAAGAAAAATACAGTTGGTTTTTCTCAGGAAAAGGCATCATAATGCTAGTGTTGGGTATAGGAATTGGTTATGCATTGGCAAGAGTCATAGGATAATTACTTCAACCCAAAATGTTTTAACAATTAATTTTTAGCCTTGTACTTAAGGTTTCATAAAAAACAATCAGAATAAATCTTATTAATTCTGATTATATTTTTTTATATATTTTTATTATTCTAAGTTATGGGAATGAATTTCCTCTTCATGATTTTTTTTGGACTGTCACTTTTAAATTTAAAAGCTCAAAAAAATAATCAACCTCCCAATATTGTATTGATTTTAGCCGACGACCTGGGTTATGAGTGTATTAATTCTTATGGAGGTACGTCCTACAAAACACCTTATTTGACTCAACTGTCTCAAACCGGAATTCAATTTGAAAATTGTCATTCACAACCCATATGCACACCATCAAGGGTAAAACTAATGACTGGAAGATCTAATAAAAAAAATCATGTGAAATTCGGTTACCTCAACCCAAAGGAAAATACTTTTAGCCAGCTGTTTAGAAAAAAAGGATATGCAACCATGATTGCAGGAAAATGGCAATTGGGAAATGATGATTCTTTACCTGATCATTTTGGATTTGATGAACATATTCTTTGGCAATTAACTACATCAGGGCGCGACTCTTTGGGATGGGACAAAAGATATGTAAATCCCGTTCTTGAAATCAATGGTAAATTGTATGAAAAAAACGAAGGTAAGTACTCCACTGATATAGTAGTTGATTACATAAATGACTTTATAAAAAGAAAAAAAGATCAGCCTTTTTTAGTATACTATCCAATGATCCTTACGCACTGTCCTTTTGACCCCACGCCACATTCTAAGGATTGGGATCCTAAAGATCTTGGATCAAAAACATACAAAGGCAACGCCAAATATTTTGGTGAAATGGTCTCCTATATGGATTTCTCAATTGGACGTATTGTTAATCAACTTGATGAATTAGGATTGAGAGAAAATACCATCATTTTATTCACTGGTGACAATGGTACTGATGTGCCAGTAGTATCCATGATGGATAATTTGGCTGTGGTGGGGGGGAAAGGAAATACCACTGACAACGGAACACATGTTCCACTTATCGTCAACTGGAAAGGTGTTATTAAGCCCAACACCCGCTCTGAAGCTTTGGTAGATTTTAGTGATTTTTTTCCCACAATGTGTGAAGCCGCAGGAATCCCTTTGGATTCAAGTTGGGATTTGGATGGTGTTAGTTTTTATTCTCAGTTACTTGGTAAAAGCGGACCAAAAAGAAAATGGATCCATACTTGGTACAATCGAGACGGAGGATCAAATCCCATGAGCGCTACTAGCGAATGGGTGAGAAACGAAACCTATAAACTCTATGTTGGCAACAAATTTTACAACATTAAAAAAGATCCCGAAGAGAAAAACACTATTCCTGTTAAAACAATGACGAATCAGGAGAAAATAATTCGTGAAGAATTTATCGGGGTTTTAAATTCTTATAATCATCTTAGAAACTGATAGTTAAATACAGATTTAATTTAATGAAGGTATACGCTAGGTAAAGAAGGTGGATTTCTTAAGGAAGTTTTTATTATAGAAAAGAGAGGCTTAACAATATCCCCGCGCGCAAATAATTGGATATTTTGGTCAAATATTTCATTAAGCCTTAGATTGAGTTATATTCAATAACACAAGAATATTAAGTCACCTTTTTAACCAATCTTAGTATGGATTTGAGGGCATTATTTCCCATGACTTTAAAGATTTCACATTTATATCACCACCAATTGAAAACAAATTCAATCCATTACCCTTTTTTTCAGGATAAATTCTTCTACATATTGCTTGCCTGTCATTTGCAAAAACTTCGATAATCGAATTATCTATAAAAACTCTCAAATTAATATTTTCTTTGACTTTTAATTTTAGCGGTGCCTCCTCAATAATTTTATTTCCAAAATCAAATCCTGAATCTCTATTGTCTACAACAATTTTATTTTCTTGAGAGTCATAGTAAATTACAGTTTTCTCAAGTCCGTCCTCTGAGACTCCAATTTCTAATCCAAATTTATGGGCGTCATTAGGCTCAATAATAACTTCTAATTCCGTTAATCTTGAATTAAAATCATTCAAATTCATTTTACTTTCAGGATTTACTTTTAAGTCTTTTAATGATTTCTCATTAATTCTTAAAGATTTTAGCTCTTCAACAGGCCTAATCCTTAGTGTTCCATCTTTTCCAAGCCATAAAGATCTTGGGAGGGAATATGTTCCTGACCATCCTGATTTACTTACCATGTGCTTTGGACGATAATCAAAAACCCACGCCCACATTATTTGTCTACCATTACCGTCTATCATAGCTTCTGGGGCAAAAAAACCATTATCATTCCAGCTCATTCTTCCGTGATTATTTGGATAAAAATTATTGTTCTTGTAATCACCTACGTAGTATTGACATCCTCTATTATGACTTATGAAAAGTAGTAGGTGTTTCGAACTTGATTTACCGCCAGAGGGTTTTGATGGTAAGGGTAAGAAACTTGGACACATATTGTCTTCTGTTTTGCTAGTCCACTCTCGATTTGAATTGTAAAATTCATTGAGGTAATTCCAATCAACTAAATTTTCTGATTCAAAAAGGTATAGTCTATCTCCCTGATAATTTATAGAATCTTTTGGCAATACATTCTCTTCTTTGTTAGCAGGGAGTCCTTTACCTTTCGAACCAAATTTTCTTAATACTAATAAATTCCCAGTCAATAAGTAATATTTTCCATTCTTTTTCCAAATATTAGAGGGATCCGCAGAACCAACGAATGTTTCTTTACCTGATGAATCTTTAATATTGGTGATACCCCATTCGGTCGATTTAATTACGGGGTTTTCTTTAAATTTTTCCCATTTATCGATATTATTATCAATATTTTTAGCAAGTCCTACGCCCCTTTTTTCGCCTTTAATTTTCCAGTAAGATAAAATTACTTTACCGTCATCATCAACAAATGCACCTCCACTAAATGATCCTTCTTTTTTACTATTTGCTATTAAAGCATCCGGATGATTTCTCCAATTTATAAGATCATTACTTGAAACATGTCCCCAGGTCCAACCATACGATTCTCCGCCAAAACGCTTGTATAAGTACATTAAATGATAGCGACCATTTTTAAAAAATGCTCCATTTGGGTCAAAAGGCATCGCATTTGGGGTTTTACTTGTACTTAGGCCTTCTGGAATACAAAAATGATATGCAGGTCGGTAGGGATCTTTAAGAAGTTTCTCCCTGTAAAGTTTAAATGATAATATTGATTCTTTTGTAATTTCTTTATCAGAATTAAAATCTACATTAATTCTGTCTTTTTGAGATTTCAATTCCAACGGGATTATAATAAATCCAATTAATAAAAATTTATAAATCATTCTCATAGAGTCCACTTTATGTAAGCTCAGGAATTTTAAAAATCATAAAAAAATTACACTATTATTTATTAGTTCCAAGATACTCTATTTATTTGTCCAATTTTGATTTTTAAATAAAATAATAATATTATTCTTATTTAGATTAATTACAAATAGATATATTTGTAAAATGATTATAAATACCAATAAGAACGGTTTTTTTTGCTATTGTGAGGATTGTCAAGAATACCATATTCAATTCAATAATTTATTCTTGACGCTTACAGATGAAAAGTTTGAAAAATTTGTAGGCTACTTAAAAGAAATCGATGAAAATGCACCTTTAATTGAAGAACATGAATTTGTAAGTGATAAAAATATTATACTTCCTATTTTACATCCATATATGGTCGTTCTTATAAATATTGAAGAGCTTAGAATGCTTAAAAAGTTAATTTTATTAGATGAAAATATTTTGGATTCAATTTCATACGAAGATTTTCCATATAAAATAACTGATAATTAATTACTAATAAAACGTTGAAAAAAAATGCTAAGAAAGTCTCTTTTAATTTTGATGAGTTTGATTTTTTTTATTCCCTACCAACTAATTTCTCAATCAAAACACAAAAAAGATAGGGAGGCAATTCTGAGTATGTGTGGTTGTTTTGAAATCAATTTCAAATTCATTGAAACCTTTAATTATTCTGAATATGACGATTATAATGGTTCAGATGAATACGAGTCATATGCTTTAGAACTAGCTTTACCAATTGTAAATGAAAAAAATAAAATTTCCATACAACACCTACTTATAGTTGGTTCAGTTGACGAAAAATATATTATTAAACATTGGAGACAAGATTGGCTTTATCAAAATACTCATTTATATGAATTTGTTGGCGATAAAGTTTGGGAAAGTATTAACCTAGAAAAAAAGGATGTAAGAGGACAGTGGACACAGAAAGTTTATCAGGTTGACGATAGTCCAAGATACGAGGGTTCATCAACTTGGGTTCATGTAGACGGGAAAAGTTTTTGGGAAAATGAGACTAATTCTCCATTACCAAGGCGTGAGTATACGAAACGTGATGATTATAACATGATGAAAAGAGGAAACCGTCACGAAATAACCAATGATGGCTGGGTTCATAAGCAGAACAATTCAAAGATTATTAAAACAGNTTATGAATCTACCGTTCTAGCNGATGAAATTGGTTATTCCCCCTATGTGAGAGTTAATTATGATAGATGTAAATTAGNCTTAGATTGGTGGAAATCAAATAGACGAAAATGGGATAGTGTAAGGTATGAGTGGGATAAAATTTATAATCTTGAGAATGATATTTCCATGAAAAAAAAGGTTGAAGGTATGTTTTTGTATGAACATCTCATGTTTACTAATAATTATGAATCTATTGACACCCATAGGAAATTAATTCGATCTTTCTTGAAATAGAAGTTAAACCCTTTTTATCAAAACTATNTTTTAATAAAATATAATCTTCTAGAATCTATCCAATCCATCATCCCCTTTGGATAANATTTATTTGAGTTCNGATAAAATATAAATTCTATACTTTCATTTTATATACNCTAACTCNTATAGAAAATTTACAATTTTTTTAAAATTTTTATATTGTATAAAAGAATCATGCAATGAAAAATAATATAAACGGTCGTAGGAAATTTATAAAAAACTCTGGATTAGCCTTAGGTTTATTATCTCTTAATGAAAATCTTCTTATATCAGGTGAATACAAAAAATCAAGTAAAGTTATTCTTAAAAGACTTTCTATAATAAATGATTCTAAGATTGAACGCTTGTTACCAATGCAGATTAATAAGGCTAATAGCAGATGGAATGGGGGGGTAATGGATATTTACCATGTTCCTAACGCGCATTCTACAATGAATTTTATAATTAGGTTAAGCAGCTCATACGCTTCACCNTATTCAAAATTTTATCAATCACAAAAGTTGGAGAGAGCTATGACTAGTGCTATGAATTGTATAGTCGAAGTTCAACATGATGATGGAACAATTGATCTACACAGTACTAATTTTCATTCTACACCTGATACAGCATTTTTTGTTAATTACCTTAGTCCTGTATATTTGACCCTCAAAAGTTTAAACCAACCCCAATTGGCAAACTTAATTAGGAGTTTTGAGATTTTTTTTAAAAACACATCTAAATGTTTATTAGTTGGTGGGGCTCACACTGCCAATCATAGATGGGTCATCTGCTCAGCTTTGGCAAGAATTAACCATTTTTTTCCTTCTCCCAAATTAATCTCTAGAATTGAAGTATGGTTGAATGAAGGAATTGATCTTGACCCTGATGGACAATACTCGGAGAGAAGTGTAGGATCTTACTCACACGTTTGTAATGAAATGTTTATTACAATGGGACGTCTATTGAATCGAAGTGATTTATTGGATGTAGCTCGTAAAAATCTAGATATGACACTTTATTACATTCAGCCTGGAGGAGAGGTATTCTCTGATGCTAGTAGAAGAGATGATAGTCATGAAATTCAAGATGTATCAGGGTACTACTTCAGTTATCTTTATTTTAGTCATTTGGATAAAAACCCTGTATATTCNGCTGTTTGTGATCTTATTGAAAATAAATTAACCAATAAATTAATACATTTCATTCCTTATCTATTGGAGAACCAAATCTTATTAAATAAAAGAGTTTCANCTACCAAAATCCCTACTTCATATTTTAAAAGGTATAAACACTCAGGNGTTTTTAGATTCAGACAATCAAACTTTGATATTTCAATACTTGAGAATAATCTCACTTTTTTGAATTTAATTAAGGGTTCAGCCGTTTTACAATCTATGCGACTTGGTTCAACTTTTTTTGGAACTAGAGGACAGTTCAAAGCTGAAAATGCTGAGGTAAAGAAAAATAAAGTTATACTCAGTAAATCGGTTAAACATGGATATTTCCAGCCTTTTCCTGAGGATAAAATTCCCGGAGATGGGGTTTACAGTAAAATGCCACGTGAACTTAGAAGGTTGTCTGAACCTCAAGTAATTAATTATTTAATAACCATTACTTTTCTTGATAAAAGAGCTACGGTCGATATTAAAGTGACAGGAACTGNTAATGTATTGGTCTCTTTGGAAATGAACTTTAGAAAGGGAGGTAAGTTTTCTGGCGTGATTACAGATAAAAATAGATCTGATTCCTATTTCTTAAAGGAAGGNTATGGAGCCTACACCAAAGATGGAAGTGNNATTAATTTTGGACCTGGAAAAATTGANCATCANTGGGGAACTATGAGAGGNATGGACGAAAAGCCTTATGGAAATACAGTNTATATAAATGGNCANACTCCNTTTAAACATACTCTTGAAATATANTAAGTAANNTGTTANTTAATCTAAATTTTAATATTTCTTGGATTAATCTCAATAACAAATGAAAACTTCAAAAACCAAACTTTGTTATTCGGTAATTTCAATTTGTATATTTTTAATTTCATGTCAGAAATCTAGAGAAAATGTTCCTCCTAATGTTTTAATTATTATTGCTGATGATCTTGGCTGGTCACAAATTGGATGTTATGGAAGTACTTTCTATGAAACTCCCAATATAGATAAATTATCAAAATCAGGAATTAGATTCACAAATGCTTATAGCGCCGCATCCATCTGCTCTCCAACTCGAGCGGCAATTATGACAGGAAAATATCCTGCTAGATTAGATTTAACTGACTTTATACCAGGTAATTTTC
>NZAX01000070.1 GCA_002687665.1 Flavobacteriaceae bacterium | reverse complement strand
TCACTGTGAATGCTTTAGCAAAATCATTTACCCCATCATTAACATTGATGTATATATTATAGGTTGTTTTAGTTTCATAATCAGCAGTGGAGTTTATTATTAGACTCGTTCCACTTATTGTAAAACTTGAATTATCAGCGTCATTGGATCCATCACCATTAATAAGGGAAAAAATATGTGTATCACTTGTATCAGAGTCAACAGCAGACAAAGTAGCAATAGTTGAACTAGCAGAAACACTCTCTAAAAATGTAGTTGATGAAATGCCAATATCTGTAGGTGCTCTATTTAAATCATTTACATAGATAATTAATGATTGAGTAAGACTATTGTTTGATTCATCTGTAACCTTTAGATTGATATTCATCAAGGGGGTATTATCAAATGATATTATTTGACCTACAACAATCTGAGTTCCTGAAATTGTAAAGGATGAATTGTGCTGATCAATTCCTCCATTGCCGCTAACAAGTTCATAAATAAATTGGGTTGAATCTGGATCGGTTACATCAAGGTCTGCTAATATTGTATTTATTGGAACTCCCTCATCTATTGTAAGAGAGGAAGTATTAGAATGAGACAATCCATACCTGGAGGCAAAGTGATTACTTAGGCTATTTACCTCATGATTTGAAAGTTTTCTGTCATAGATAATTGCGACAGGAATATATCCGGTGAAGTAATTGCCAGTATTGTATCTAGCAATATTAACTCTTGGTGATGTTTGATTAACAGCAGCTGTAGCTGAAGAGTTAGAATCGACAAGATTTCCACCATAGTATAGATCAAATCCTGAATCAGTATCAAAAGTAACTGTTCCAAGATTCCAAATATTCAAAATTGATGCACCTCCATTTGGTTGATCAATCACTTGGTCCCAATCACTATTGTGACCAGCTCGGAATTGATTATTTGCACCGGCCATAAAAAAAGCATGTTTTGAATCGTTACCTCCTGATATAATGTTGTTTGTAGTAGCTGCAATTGGGTTAAATACTGCAAATTTTGTGTATGAATTTACATTTAAAATTGGATCAGAATTGTTTGTGGCATAATCACCCCCTGCTTGAAAATCTATAATTCCTCCCTTAATAGATGAATCAAAAGGAGGGTTTCCTACTACTGTGAAATCATAATCGTTTCCACTTAAGTCGAACCATGTATTACCTCCGGATTGATAGGAATCAGATTTAGTTGAATCAAGATAAAGTTTTAGTCCTCTGGTTGGAATTGGTTGGGTAATATCTATAGACGTTGGGGATGCTGGGTTAGATGTTAGTCCATATCTAGGAGCGTTAGCATTATAGTTTTGTAATACATCAGCACTGTATAGGGTTTGATTATAAAACCTCACAATCCCAATTTCTGCCTTTGATGGTGAAGCAACAGGATCAAAACTTCTTACACCAATTCTTACATTAGTATTATTATTTATAACACTATTATTAGTAAGGGTGTTAGATTGTTCAACCTTTTGTCCGTTAATGAATATCCTTGACTTTTCACCGTTGTAGCAGGCGACAACTTGTACCCATTGATTGTTATATGATTGAGAATTGTTTAGATCATTTGTCCTAATAAAATATCTAAAACCATTTAAATACCAAAAAATATATCCATCATCATTAGCGTCTCTCGCGTCCCATAAAAAAGCATTATTACTGTCTTTCATTTTAATCCACATTTCCACCGAGTGCTCCTGATAAGAAAAAGGGTCATTTAATTGTATATAATCATTAGTGCCATCAAGATCTATCTCTCCTCCATGATTATTTATCATACTTGGATTACCGTTAAGTTCTCCTTGATTGTAATTATTTGAGAGATCATAAACCTGGTTGCCGGAGCCAGGATATGATGTTGAGTTAGCAAAATCAAAGTGTAATAGAAGATTTGATTTAACAATTCCAGGATTATAAAATATATCTTCTAGGTTTATATTCTGCTGGGGTGTCCATCCCTGAACTCCTGGAGTCCAAAGTGAATTTCCATCAATGGCACCAATATCAGTTCCAGATCCAACAGGGGTGTGTGGAACAATTGAATTCAATTGATTGCTTGCGGTTAGAGATGTAGACACAGTGTTTGTCAATGAAACACCTTGGTCGATGATTTGGTTACTAATTGGTTGATAATCCGAAATTGTTTTACCATTCCCAGGGTTATAATCAATTAAATTCTCAATATTTGAATTATATCCAATACCAGGCCTAGATACATTAATTGAATCCATATTCCCTGTAGAGCTTCCAGTTCCAGTTCCAGANTATAGAGCNCCATCATTAGAATCACAAACCTCCCAATCATCTCCATTTTCNATATAACCTTCTGTNCCAATTGGCATTGGNCCATTAGATGGAGCTGANAATAANACATCACTTCTATGGGAACCAATTCTTTCAGCTAAATTATTGTAGAGCCANGTGTTTGTATTGGAGCAGTCCTCTGCTAAAATAATTATGTCATTTCTGTTATTAATGGTGTTTATAACCGTATTATGAGCAATAATTTGATTATTCCCCTTAATCATTAAGCCCAAAGTATTGTCTGCAATATTGTGGTGCATAACCCCAAAGCTTCCTGCTTGTGCNGCATCTCCTCCNGGAGCATCATACCTAAANGCATATTTTTCCGTATCNTANACAAANTTNTGNTGNACCTCNGANCCAAAAACNTAGTTNTTNGTNCCCTGNAAAACNGAACCATCNGANTGAGCNTGNCCNGTNCTTGATACTATATTATATGAAAAAATTGACTGCTCTCCAGGCCAAACAGTTGCTGAGGCTCCAGTGTGATATATTTCATTACCAGTAAAAGTATTTCCAGTCCCATCAATAAATACTGATACCATCAGCCCATTTAATTCAGTGGCAGACCAATCTATATTCCTGAAATATGAATTTTTAATNGTATTATTATTTCCCCTAATTATAAGCGCCTCTCCCTCAGTATCAATAAATAAACAGCCGCTTACTGTTGATGAATCAACCCTTGCTGTATTTCCAGATCCNGTTCCAAAAGTTGTAGCGTTTGCCCCTGATAAATCTCCAAGCATTCTTTTAGAGTGGGAGGGATAATAGAAATTACATTCAGAAATTTCTAGATTNTTACTTCCACTGGCATGAATTGTAGTGGCAAAAAAAGTTAAGCCATTAATTTTTAAGTACTCACTTCCTGTTATAGTTATAGAGTAATCCCTAACTTTTCCTCTGACTGGGGTTTGAAACAATTCAACTCCATTTGGAGGATTTAAATACAGCTCATNAGTGGTTGTNTCNAAAAACCACTCNTTTTCGGCATCAATAAATTCTTTTTTCCTCTCAAAGAAGAAGTAATGATGTTTNTCTTTTAATTCTCCATTATTTGATAGTCCCGCGCCTAATCCATTTTCACCTATTGGAGTGGTGTAGGTAATGATNTCATCNCCNCCTTGCTGGGTGTGTGTTGCAATTTCTCTATTAAAGGTTCTAAATGAGCCAACATTTAAAATTCCAATAGAATTTGCAAGACTNAATGAGCCAGGGTTATCATGCGTTTCATCGATTAGAAANGANCCATCAGTACTNCCGGTTTCCTCNCCATGAGCCCAATTATCATGATCATAAATTGTTAAATCATTAAATTGAGCATTAGGCCANCTCGCCATGACCATCTGATTATTACCNACAAAAAGCTGNGAAATTGATTCTGTAAAGTTTTCNATTTTTTTNACTGCTACNCCNCCAATAGTATCATCAATCCAAGANCCATTTACAGCAATTGTTCCATCAATAATAACTTGTTCATTATTGTAATTACTAATTAAAGTTTCATTTCCGTTGGTTGAGTCAATATTATCTATGGTTATACTCTCATGATAAGTACCTCTTCTAATATATATCTTATCACCAGGGTTAATTTGAGAAACTGCGTGAGAAATAGTTAAAAAAGGACTAGATATAGATGTACCCGAATTTGAGTTTGATCCGTTTTTTGCTACATAGTAGTTCGTCTGAGANAGTAAAATGGAGGATGTAAATAAAAAAATAAAAGGTAATATAACATTACATGTTTTATGAATGCTAGAAAATTTTATTTTTAAAAATTCATTCTTCAAATCAAAAAACTTNTGGNAACTGAAAAAACCCAATTTTATTAATTATAACGCAAAAAAATTAATAATATTAAAATTCATTAAAAAACTAATTTTTTTGGATGTATAATTGGAAAGGCACATTAATTTATAGTCAGATTTTAAATTTCTACTGGTTTTATAATTAAACTTTGAATAAANCANAGAAATCACTCAATTACAGATAAAATTTTATGAGAAATTGAATAAGGTTACTTTTCAGCATTTTAATTAGAGCTAGTCTTGTAAATCCTTCAAAATTCTTTTTTTAAGGGCTTTCATAACAAAGACATTTGACCTCCATTGATCACTGGTTGGTTTTCTTGTTATAGGTAATGTAGGCATATAATTTGGAGGTCCAAATTCAGTAGTTATTGTTGCATATTTATTTTCTTTTAACCTTTTATTAATTATAGCTTCCCAAATATCTAAATGTCTTTCTAGGGTATTTTTCCATTCAGGTGCTGATGGATCATTAACTTGCGGGCCTTCTTCAAAACCAACTCTAGCATGAATGTGATTACTTCTTTTAATTATTTTATTTAATAATTCCTGTCTATTCTTTAATAGTGATTCATGAACGACCATCCAATGACTAATGTCTAAAGTGAGAATCAAATCTTTGTTTTTTTCTAAATATTCTATTGTTTTAGGTAAAGAAAAACTGAATCTTCCTCTATGGGTCTCATGATAAACAGGAATATTGTATTCATTACTTAGTTCATTAGCCACTTCAATGAAAGCTGAATTTTGGCTTAAAGTATAAAAATCACTTCCGGTATGAGAATTTATAGCAAAAGGATTAAGCTTTAAAGTATTTTTTAGATATACTTTATACTTACTTAGACTTTTTTCAAATGGAAGATTTGGATCAGAACCACAAAGAAATATTACTTTCATGTTGTGTTCTTTTAACCATTTTGAAATTTGCATTTGCTTATTTGAATCAATTGGAGCCCAAGTTTCAATTCCGTCATATCCCGAAACTTTTGCTTTTTTTATAAAAGCTTCCATTCCATCCTCAAAACCCCAGTCAGTTTGAAAATAAAGTACTTGATTACTCAACGTATTTCCAACTGATTTTTGTCCACTAAGATTATATGAAAACATTAAATATATTATTACAAATGCATGTTTCAAGTATTTTTTCATTTGGATTAATTTTTTAATGCTTACCAATTATTTTAAAACCATTTAGGATGATTTTTTCAATCATAAAAGATATGATATTATTTTCTGATTTGATTGGATCCTCTGATGTTTAAAGTTATTTTATATGCTATTTTTTAGTTGTTGCAGCAGTAGTAAAATTATTAAATTTGTTTATACAAATACTAGAGATGAAATCCAATATTATTTATGACTTGGATAACTCTTTTTTTCATAAGAAAATGAAAAAGAGCATCATCCACTCTCTGATTTACTTAGTTTTCTTTTCAACTATATTGGATTTAAATGCTCAAAATAGTTCCAGTTTTTATAACATAATAGAACAAGTCTCTAAATATAATATTAAAGAGGATGTTAAAGTTTTGGCCAATTTCGGTACGCGACATACATTGAGTGACACCCTATCTCAAAAAAGAGGTATAGGGGCGGCGAGAAGATGGATTTTTGACCAGTTCAGATCGATCTCAGAAAAATGCAATGGATGTTTAGAGGTTTTTTACCAAAAAAATTTTCATGAGGCTAACGGGCAAAGATTGATAAAGCCAGTATGGATAAACAATGTAGTGGCTATCCAAAGAGGAAATAAGTTCCCCAATCGCTTTATAATAATGAGTGGCGATATTGATTCGCGAGTTTCTGATCCTAACGATTTCACCTCAGATGCCCCAGGCGCTAATGATAATGCCACAGGAATGGCAGGTACTATAGAAGTTGCGAGAATATTAACGCAATATCAATTCCCGAACAGTATCATTTACACTGGACTTTCGGGAGAAGAACAGGGTTTGTATGGCGGAGCTGGACTGGCAAAATGGGCAAAAGAAAAAGGATGGGAGATTATTGGAGTTCTAAACAATGATATGATTGGTAACATTAAAGGTGTTGATGGAGTCATAGATAATAGAACTTTTAGAATTTTTTCAGAGGCTACACCAGCCAATGAGAAAGAGCAAACTAGAAAAGCAAGGCGCTATTACGGTGGAGAGGTAGACGGTAACTCCAGACAATTGGCACGATATATATATAAAACAGTCAAAAAATACATGCCTGAGATGAATCCCAAAATGATCTATCGACTCGATCGTTTTGGAAGAGGAGGACACCATCGCCCATTTAACGACCTTGGTTATGCAGGAGTGAGAATTATGGAAGCTCATGAAAATTATACCCAACAACATCAAGACCTCCGCACCGAAAATGGTGTGATTTATGGTGATGTGTTTGAAGCTGTAAATTTTGGCTACGCGCAAAAACTAACTGCTGTCAATGCTGTTTGTATGGCATCATTAGCTTGGTCACCACCGGCAGTTTCGGAATTTGCAATTGGAGGAATTGTAGAAGCCTCTGTTCGTTTTCGTTGGAAGAAGGTAGATGATTCCAATGTTGAAGGATATAGAATTTATTGGAGAGATACTACCTCACCTACATGGGATAAAAGCCGATTTGTAGGTGATGTATCTGAAGCCACTCTCGATGGCATTGTCATTGACAATTTCTTTTTTGGGATATCGACAGTAGGAAAAAATGGTATAGAAAGCCCAGTAGTTTTCCACAATCAATTGCTTCAATAAATATTGCTTTTAAATCAAAAAACTTCCGTTAAGGCAGGTCAGCAAACAATTCACCAGTTGATACAGTTTTATTATATTGCATTTTATTATACTCAGTTAAATGAAAAAACTATAAAATGAAAGTAAAATTTTTTTTTTCTTTTACCTTATTGTTTTTTAGTTGTTCTAAGCAAATTGAAGAACCTGTAGAAGTTGTTAATAGAGCTGTAGAGTCAATAATTAGTATGAATTATGATGAATTGTTAAAGCTTTATGATAGTTCCTCACAAAACATTATTAAATCAAGAATTGAAAACCTTAACACAAAAAATAAAACTACAAATTCTGATAACTATAAATCAATAACTATTGTAGACAAGGAGATAATTAACAATAACCCAAAAAAAATTAAATTCACCCTGGAGCACACAAGTAAAGAAAAGTCTTTTTTCTACACAATAAAAGTTGGAGATAAATGGTTTTTAACATTATAGTGGGTCATACTTTTTGGTAATATATTGACATAAGCACTTGTTAATGGATTAATTTTCAGTATTTTAAATGCTTAATCAACTTAAATTTATTATATTTAAGAAAATAAATTTTATGAAAAAAATAATTTTTCTGATAATAATTATTTTTTATTCATGTTCAAAAAATAATGATGATTCATCTGAGGTTTCTGAACCAAGAATGGGAAATTCTGCATTTACAAATATTTTTGCATCAGGAGATGTTTCCAAGCAATCAGTTGAGCAAGCCAAAAAAACAATTTTTGGAAAATGGAATTTAGGGAATTCTAATTCTTCAAATCGATCTTATTCAAATAAATCATCTGAATGTATTTTTAATTACATTGAATTTACAGATTCATCTTACATAATGAATCTTTCAATAGGTGAGGGAGGTTCTACTCCTGAAAGCGGTAATATTTTTGGAAATTATGAATTGATAGAGGATGGTGAATTTGTAACTGAGGTTAGGCTTTATTTTTCTGTATCTGGATCTGATATTCATCTTGCTACATTAACAAACATTATAGTAACTGAGACAGAATCTGATTTTAACGCAACATTTGATATTGATTTTGTAATCGATCTTGGCGATATTGACATTATTTGTGGAGATTTGGGTGGTAGTTATTCAGCTGAAAAAGAAGATGCAATGGACGAAACAATTGGAGCGGATTTAGATTCCAATCATTATAAGGTAGTTAGAAACTGGAGAATGACATCATATTCAGATTCTGATGGTATGGATCTTTCAGGTGTTTTAACAAGTTACTGTGAAGATCATGATTATTCCTCTGAAACTGGTGCTGAAACTGTTACTGTAGATCCAGATTGCATAATACCAGCCTCTTTTCAAGTAAATTTATCAACATTTGGAACTTATGTAACAATAACATCTGATGATACAGGATCTCCACTTGAGATTGATGTGGGAACTTGGTCATGGATAAATACTGAACAAACTCAGTTTAGTGTTGATGATGAATGGGTGGGGAATATTAATTCACTATCTGAAACATTATGGGAATTCGATTCAGAAGATGAGGGATTTTCTCAATCATGGGTTTTTTCTGCAATTGAATAACATAATGGTTATTCATGAAGTTTAGTCGACTCTCTATGACAAAAACTAAGATTTAATATTTAAATTAAATTTTTATTTTTTTTTCGATTTTACTTGAACTCCAATCTATAGTTAAATCTGTTAGCACCAAAGTGTTAATGGTATTTTTATTCATCATCACCAATTTAAATTCTCAGCAAAAGAAATTAGACTATAATGTAAAATTTTCTTCAAAT
>NZAX01000069.1 GCA_002687665.1 Flavobacteriaceae bacterium | reverse complement strand
ATAATTTTAGAAAACAATTTGCTGGTGTTGGTATGACATATAATTCTGAATTAAATATGTTTATATCACCAAAACCATTTCCATCTTGGACACTTGATAGTAATGGCGACTGGCAACCACCAGTAGCTAAACCAGCAGGCTGGACACCTACAAACGCAGGTGGTAGTCATCTTTGGAATGAAGAAAGTCAAACTTGGGAAGTTAATCCAAATCATACTGCCCCATAAGTTATATAAATAACTATATAATTTGATTTTGAAGTGAGGATAAATGCAGTTAGAAAATTATTGGATATGTTTTGAGGGTGCTATACCTGAACATATTTGTCAAAAAATCATAGACCACGGTTGTGAAAAAGAAGTTGACCAAGCTAGAATTGGTACAAACGAAAATTTAGACGAATTACTAAAAATAGAAAATCCTACTCCTGAACAAACACAGGAAATTTCAAAACTAAAATCAAAAATTAATAAAACTAGAAACTCAAAAGTTTCTTGGATGAATGAGCCATGGGTAAAAAGATGGTTTAATCCTTTTATATTAGAGTCTAATAGTAAAATATGGAATTTTCAAATTGATGAAAATGAAGATTATCAATTTACCATTTATGAGGGTGATAAAAAACAACATTATGATTGGCATAAAGATATGTTTTTACCATATCCTGAAACTCATTGGAATAAAAAATGGCGAAAAAAGGTTAGAAAATTATCAGCGGTAATTCAATTAACGGATCCTTCAGAATATGAGGGTGGNAATTTTTGGATAAATCANGGTGANGATGGACCAANTAAAAAACAAAAAGAAATATTAGTTGAANGTTTTAAAAAAAGAGGTTCAGTATTAGTTTTNCCTTCTTTTTTGTATCATAAGGTNGAACCAGTTACCTTTGGTACAAGATATTCATTAGTTAGCTGGACATTAGGAGATAGTTTTANATGAGTCNAATGNTACATCANGGATTGAAATTTGGTCCTTTTATTATGAGGTCTGAAATAGAAGATTANATGAGAATAAACCTGTTAAAAGCAGGTGAAAAATTAGATAAAGATAAAGACAATTTTGATAAAGCTTTAGCAGGCAACTTAAATACACAATTAGAAATTAAAGATTTTGCTTGGTTTGAACCATATTTAAATATGTATGTTCAATACTATTTTGATGGTTATGCTATGCATTTTGATAAAGACCAATATACNACAGAAAGATATTTAAGTAAATTNTGGATTAATTATCAAGGTCCTAATGATTATCAACCACCTCATGTACACGAAAATGCTGACTTATCATTTGTAATCTATTGTGATATTCCTGATGAAATGATAAAAGAATATGACGATTTTGTATCTAAAAAAGAAAATGANAATAAAGTACCACCAGGCTCAATCACTTTTGAATATGGAGAAAATATGCCTGGTAATTTATTATGTCAAAGATTTTGTCCTAAAAACAATATGATTTTTATTTTTCCTGCTTGGGTTAAACATTATGTAATGCCTTTTCATACAGATACAAAAAGAATTTCTGTGTCAGGNAATATTTGTTANGGTAAGGATCCTAAAGTAGTTAAAGAATATGAAATGAATAAGTTTGTAANAATACANAANGANATAATNAATAAAATNGGNGATAAGAATGATAAGTGAAACTTGGAAANAATCTAATTACGCTATTGTTAGANGTGTATTACATCCACAACTAGCNAAACACTTATCAACATATCTAATATTACAAAGACAAGTTAAAATAACAGCAGATGAACATAAGTTTATTCCACCAAAAGATGATGTTTATGGNACATGGAGCGACCCACAAATTAANCATGCNAATACCTGGTGTAAATATGGTGATATATCTATGGATAGTTTATTTGATATTGTAACGCCTGTTATGAACGCTGTTACAGGATTAGATTTAGTGCCTACTTATAGTTATAGTAGAATTTATGCTAAAGGAGCNGAATTATTAAGACACAAAGATAGATTTAGTTGTGAAATATCTACAACAATTAATTTGGGTGGACCACAATGGCCAATTTATCTTGAGCCAGATACATCAAAAGGACATTTTGAAAAAGATGAGAAAGGTGTTCAGCGTAAATATANAAGTGAATTTACAANNGGTNTTGAAGTNAATTTAGAACCTGGTGATATAATGATTTACAGAGGTAATATGGTTGAACATTGGCGAGANCCTTTAGAAAGTGATGACGCTGTACAATGTTTTTTACATTATAATGATAGCAAAACAAAAGACGCAGCTTTAAATGCAGCTGANACAAGACNACATTTAGGTTTGCCTGGTTGGTTTAGAGGAAAATAAAATGCAAGAAAGAGAAATAGAATTTAAAGGTTTNACAAAAGACATAGAAGTTATAGACAATATAATACCANCACAATTAGCAGATAATTTTGAGTCAAGANTAATTGATAAAAATTTTCCATGGTATCTTATTAGAGATATACAAGATTATAAATTAAACGATAATCAATTAACTCATAGAGTTGTTAATGATGAAAACACCGTTAACACATTACAACTAGGTCATGGTGTATATAATTGTGAAGATGTTGGTGCTGAGATTAATTCTGGTGTCTATGCCGAAACAAAGGCAATATGTGATTATTGTTGCCAAAAATTTCAAATAAGACCACAATATTTAANACAAAAACTTAATCTATTAGGTAANAACTCATTGTTNACAGAGGGTAAATATAATACACCTCATATTGATAATCAATATT
Source organism: Flavobacteriaceae bacterium (assembly GCA_002687665.1). Lineage (GTDB taxonomy): Bacteria > Bacteroidota > Bacteroidia > Flavobacteriales > Flavobacteriaceae > UBA8316. Next base: position 5,022 of record NZAX01000069.1, on the reverse strand, counting down.
TTAATAGTTATTCTNTAATATATTATGTAAATGATAGTGATGGTGATACTATTATATTTAATGAAACTAGTGATGAAAAAACAAAAAAAAGGCCAGAAAAATTAACTATTAAAAAAAGAATTACACCTAAAAAAGGCAGAGCAGTTTTATTTAAAGGTGATTATTTTCACACAAGTACAAATCCTACTAATTATGATAAAAGAGTTGTGTTAAATGTTAATTGCACAGACTTGAATGAAATCGGATATAAAGATGATACAAAGTGAAAATATAGATTTATTTAAACATAATATATTAAAATACACCATTGACCCATTATCTTATGATAAAAAGAATATATTGAAAACTATTACATCTAATTACAATAAACAAAAAGATAGAAATTTTTTTGATAATATGTATATAGCTTCAAGTAATTTACATCATTCTTATAATGATATTGAAAATAAAGATTTACCATTACCTGATTATACATCACTAATGCCTNTTTATGANTCTNTTTTTAAAAATTTTTATTCTACTTTAAAAGTNAGACCAGGCAATCAAATTAAATATCATTTTCAAATTGTTAATTACACTTGTTCAAATATAAATCAATTTATGAGNAGACATCATCATTTACCTACAGCAGATTTTTCTTGTATTCATTACTTGCAATTTGATGAAGAACATTCGCCCACACTATTTTATAATCCTGGTGATGTTGTNGCTAAANGTTATAAAGCCATGAGAAATAANCTTGTTGAAAAATTAGATTTGAATGATGTAAATAGTTTAGGTTATGCTGAATATACGGCACCTTTATTTAAAGAAGATGATATGATTNTGTTTCCAGCCTATTTAGAACATGAAATACCACCTTCTAAAAAAGAATATAAAAGAAATAGAATAACAATTATAGCAAATACTTGGATAGAATAATGTATAATGTATTAACAATAGATTTAGATTGGTTACAATCGCATTTTCATTTAAAAAAACTAAATGAATTATTTTTTGATAAAATTAAAACAGCAAAGAAAATAGTATTTTCAAAACACCATCATATGATAGTTAAAGAATTATTAAATGAAAAAAACATTGTATTACACAATATTGACCATCATCACGATATTTGTTACAAAGATTGGCAAGTATCTGATATAAAACGAGGTCGTGTTACTCATGGCTGTTGGGTTGGAAATTTATTGTTTGAACGAAAGTTNTCAAAATATTATTGGTANAAGAATGGTAACTCAAAAGTATTAGATGTAGATAACTTTGGTGGTAATTTAATGATGGATGTTGACTTACCTTTTTATGTAAAAGAAGAATTAAATGAGGCTGAATTTGTAAAAGATTATGATTTAATATTTGTTTGTTCAAGTCCAGAATATATTGATAATCAATATAATATTGTTTATGATATGTATAAAGATGTTTGTAAAAATCAGTATAAGTCAAAAACAAAAGAAACAAGATTAACACCTGACTTACCTGATTACCCATTGTGGATAAAACATGAATTATAAAATTTACGATAATCTATTAACTAAAGAAGAAAATAAAACCATTTATGATATGGTGACAGATTGGAATTTTAATTGGCATTTAAAAATGAATTTAAATGATTATCAAACAAATGATGATAAGTCTGTTTATTTTACTCATTCTTTTTATTATGAGGGACAAGGTGCAAGTAAAAATTTTCCTACAATGAAACCATTGTTAGACAAAATAGGTCATANTTATTTAATAAGAATGGTAGGCAATTTATATACTAACACACCAAAAATTATTAAACACGCTAAACATACAGACTTTGATGTNCAACATACGGTTTGTTTNTACTATATAAATACTAANAATGGTAAAACAATTTTAAATGATGANGTTGAAATAGATTCAATCGCTAATAGNTTATTAGTATTTGATGGTGATATTCCACATTGTAGTACCACTTGTACGGATGAAAAAGTAAGATTAAATGTAAATGTGAATGTGAGATGATATGTTAAATAGAATACCAGCTTTTGATTATCCTTTCTATTATGTTGAACAAATAGAAAATTATAAAGACGCAAACAAATATCTTTTAGAAATTTTAAGGCAAAAAAAGATTGAAGACCCTATTGGTAGAAATGTAAGTAATCGTGGAGGTTATCAAACAAGTCATTTTTGGAGCCATGAGTTATTTCACGAATTTGGAAAAATTATAAAACCTTATATTGAAGAATTAAAAAAAGAAATAAGATTAAAAGACGGTATTCAAATAGATGTTGATGGTGCTTGGATTAATGAAAACAAAGGTTTCAATTTTAATGTTCCACACTTACACCCTAAATGCCATTTTGCTGCTGTATATTATATAAAGTTTCCTAAAAATGGTGGTGCGATTGGATTTCAAAATCCTAATAAGGCTGCCTCAATGTTTGGTTTAATGGATGCTACAGATTGTTCTCATTTTAGGCACGATTTAGATATTGTACCTAAAACAGGAAGTTTACTAATATTTCCTTCGTACTTTGAACATTATGTATTGCAAGGTGATAATATTGATACAAGAATAACTTGTGCTTTTAATATGAAAATTAACGAAGATGAATCCTAATAAAATTTTTCCTATATTGTGTCAAGATGATTTCTTTGATAATCCAGATGAAATTAGAGAATACGCTTTATCACTAGATTATAAGTCGGATGAAAATGGTCATTGGCCAGGCGTTAGAACAAGACCTTTACATGAAATAAATCCTAAATTGTCAACAGAGGTATTAGTAAAAGTTTTTTCAAATTACTTTGATTTTGATACAAGTTGCGCCGTTAACTGGAAAGAAAGCAATGTTTGTTTTCAAAAAGTTAAACCATATAATAAAAATTTAAATTCTGCTGAAAACAAAGGTTGGATTCATAGTGATACAGCTTCATTTGCAGGTTTAATTTACTTAACACCAGAAGCAAATATGATTAGTGGCACATCACTTTACGATTTAAAAAAAGATTACAAAGATATTGACACGCAAAAATTTAAAGATAACATTAAAGAGTTATGTAAATTTTATAAAGGTGAAGAATACAATAGTGTTAAATTAAATGAAGATTATAATGATTTAGAAAAACATTTTGACAAATCTGTTGAAATAAAAAATGTTTACAATAGAATGATAAGTTATGATGGCAATAATTGGCATAGTGCAGGAGATTTTGTAGATGAAGAGAGATTGACATTAGTATTTTTTGTAGATAATATCTTATCAACATTAGGTCCTTATCAAAGGTCAGCTAAACACGATTTAAAAATTAGAAGTATGGTATGAGTTTAATACAAAATATTTTTTCTATTGGTATTACTACAATAAAATTAGATAACATAGATAATGATTTATTGATAAATTATGCAAAAAATAAATTTAAAAGTGATGTTAAAAATACAAATTATAAATCAGATGATGTTGAATTAAAAGAATTAACTCCTAGTGTGTTGTATTGGTCTAATAAAGTTTTTGAACAAATTTTAGGTTATCCAAAAGATTTATATATTAAAAGAGTTTGGGGTAATGTTAATGTTGATAGAACAATAGGAGCTCCACATAAACACAGAGATAGTATTTTATCTGCCGTTTATTATCCTAAATGTGAAGACGGACAATTAGTTTTTATGAACCCACAAGAACACCCAAAACTTTTAAGTATTCCTCACAATAAAGATAGGTTAATTAAAAAATATAATGAATATAATAGTGAATTGTATGAATTGAATGTTTTTACAGGTTTGTTAGTAATATTCAATGCCAATTTAAATCATTATGTTTTATCTTCTACAAAAGAAAGAATATCAATAGCAATGGATTTAGATTTAAATGATTAATGTATATCAAATAAAAAGTGAAGAACCAAAAACACCGTTTGCACCTGTTTATAATTATTATATCTGTACAGCGGACATATCTACATTAATTGATTTTAATGATATTAGAAATGTCATATTAAAAAAAGAAAAAGAAATAATTAAAAAGTATGATACAGGATTAAATGACGCATATACAGAGTTAGGTCATAATAGTTTAACCTCAAGATTTGAACATTATAATATATTTGATTGGCCAGAAATGTTTAATCTTAAATCTGCTGTAAAATCTATCCATGATATGTTTATAGATTATTTGAAATTACAAACTAAACCTGTTTACATTAATGGTTGGGCAAATGTTATGAGAAAAGGTGAACAAATAAAAACACACATACATAATGTTGACGAAACATGTTATTTGGGTGGACATATTTGTGTAGCTTGTGACCAATCGTCAACTTTTTATATAAATCCTGTAAATACAATTAATGACCCCGAAATATTTGAGATTGAAAATAAAGTTGGTCAGATAACTTTGTTTTCTAATTGTATACCACATTATACTAGTAAACATAGTGGTGATAGTGAAAGAATTACAATGGCGTTTGATATGAATATCGCAAAAAAAGGTAATAGTAATGTTTTATTATAATGATTTCTTTTTTGAAAAAGATTTATGTTCTTATCTAATAAGTTGGTTTGAGGAATCATGGGACAAATTACCAATAGAATATAAAAAAATTCATAGAAAAACTGAATGTATAATGATGAATAAGTTAATTGCTAATCCAGATAACATACCAAACATATTTAAAAAAATATATTCTGATATAAATTATCATGGTAGAAAATTTAATGATAAATCTTATGTTAATCATATTGACTTTGTGAAATGGCCTACTGGTGAAAAACAAAACACACACAAAGACTTGCCAATTTATAGTAGTACATCAATTATATACTTGAATGATAATTTTACTGGTGGCGAAACAAGAGTAGGTGATATGAATATTAAACCTAAAACAGGTAAAATAGTTTCTTTTACAGGACAAGAGTATGACCATGAAGTTTATGAGATAACAAAAGGCACTAGATACACATTAGCAGTATGGTATGGTACAGATGATACTAGTAATATTAATTCTCAATCAGAATCATATAAAAGTGCAATACAAGACCAAATGATTAATTTT
>NZAX01000068.1 GCA_002687665.1 Flavobacteriaceae bacterium | reverse complement strand
AATTTTTTCATTTATAATTTATATTTGTTTAGTTTCCAAAATGATTTGCTGATGAATTACCTGAGAAAAAAAGCCCTGAAAATCTTCTCGATAAACAACCCAGATCTTTTGAAAATAATCAAATATATTCTACCATTTTTGTTTCTTATACCGGAGAAGCATTGGATTATAAAACCCCATTACTCAAATACCGTGAACTTTTGTTTTGTCGCTGATAAAAAACATGGAATGCCAATGTGTTAGTGTAATAGTGTTACATTTGAATTCTAATTTATACAATGACAGAAAATAGGTATAACATCAGAGGTGTTTCCTCGCAAAAAGAGGATGTTCACAATGCTATTAAGGATATAGACAAAGGATTATTTCCAAAGGCTTTTTGCAAAGTAGTTCCTGATTTTTTGACGGGAAGTGAAGAGCATTGTTTGGTTATGCACGCCGATGGTGCGGGAACTAAAAGTTCACTTGCATATGCTTATTGGAAAGAAACCGGAGACCTGTCAGTTTGGAAAGGGATTGCCCAAGATGCTTTAATTATGAACATTGATGATTTATTATGTGTTGGGATCACCAGTAATATTTTATTGTCTTCAACTATAGGTAGAAATAAAAATAAAATTCCCGCTGAGGTTCTTTCAGCAATTATCAATGGTACAGAAGAATTGTTGAATAATTTGGCTCAACTGGGTATTAAAATTCATAGCACCGGGGGCGAAACTGCAGATGTTGGGGATTTAGTAAAGACCATTATCGTTGACTCTACCGTAACTGCAAGAATCAAAAAAAATGAAGTTATCGACAATGCAAACATTCAGGCGGGTGATGTTATTGTGGGTTTGGCTTCATTTGGCCAGGCTACCTATGAGGATAAATATAATGGAGGTATGGGAAGCAATGGCTTGACTTCGGCAAGACATGATGTGTTTGGTGAAACTCTCAAAAAAAAATACCCTGAAACCTTTGACAATGATTTACCTATTCATTTAATTTATTCAGGTTCTAAAGAATTAACATCCAACACAAATACTCCTTTGAATATGGGACAATTGATTCTGTCTCCAACCAGAACCTATGCACCCGTAATAAAAACTATTTTGGATACTATGGATCGAAGTGATATCCATGGAATGGTTCATTGCAGCGGCGGAGGGCAAACAAAAATTTTACATTTTCTTGACAAGCTGCATGTAATAAAAGATAATCTTTTTGAATGTCCCCCATTGTTTGATATGATCCAAAAAGAATCTGGAACCAGTTGGAGAGAAATGTACGAGGTTTTTAATATGGGTCATCGAATGGAGGTTTATTTGCCGGAATCACTAGCTCAGCAGGTAATTGATATTGCCGAGTCTTTTAATGTAGGTGCTCAAGTTATAGGTAGGGTTGAAGCATCTCAAGAAAAAAAATTGACGATCCAATCGGTAGAGGGCATTTTTAAGTATTAATCATTTATCTTAGTGTTCCCTTGTGGAGCGAAATAGATGAAAAAAATCATTTTTTTTACTTTTTTTATTTTCCAACTAGCAGCTGCTCAAGACCGAGATTTACTTTTGGAGGGTTTGTTTGAGGAAGAGATGACGATGGAGGAGCAATTGTTGCCACAAAAAATGATTTTTACACAATCACTTTTATGGGGAAAAAGTGGCCTATTCCGTAAAACCGGGGTGTCAAAACTGACTATTGAACAAAGGGAAAAGGAGTTAAAAGTCAGGAATGTCATGCTCAAATCACATCAGATATTAGGTTACCTGACACTAGGGGGGATGGTAGCTCAAGGGATTATGGGGGGCAAGTTGTATAATGGTGAGTATGAACTTTATGAAACCCACAAAAAATTGGGACGTTGGGTTACTGCTTCCTATTTTACGGGAGCTGGACTTTCACTCTTCGCACCTCCACCTTTGGTTAGAAATAAAGTAAAAGGCTTAAATTCCATTAAGGCACATAAATTGTTAGCATATGTTCACTTTTCAGGAATGATTGCAACTAATGCATGGTCCAAAGAAGATAGGGATTGGCACAAATATGCTGCCTATACCACTTTTGTAAGTTATGCAACGGCAGTTTTGGTGTTTAAATTCTAAGAGTTCTTTAATTTAAAAAGAGTGAATTAATTATAGTTAGAATTGAAGACTAATTATTTAATAATAAATTTAAAAACAGCTATATAAATAAAATTAAATTTAATGAAAAAATTATTCTTTTGTTGGTTTGTTCTGTTTTTTTGTTCCTCTAAGGCACAGGAAAGATGGATGTTGGATTCTAAAATTTCATTTATAACCTATGAGGCATCTCACTTTTTACATGATTGGTCCGGGACCAATCAAAATGTTAAAGGGTTGTTGATTAAGGACGAAGATTTTTTTAAAAAAATAGCCATTGCCATGTATGTTAGGGATTTTGATAGCAAAAACAGTAACAGGGATAATAACGCATTGGAAATATTGGATGTTTTGCAATTTCCGAAAATTGAATTTTTTTCAGATGAAATTGAAAATAAAAATAGTGAACTGAAATTTTATGGGGAATTGAATTTTCATGGAATTAAATTAAATACTAATATTATAGCTGAAGCCATTCTGGAGGAAAACAATCTTCTTTTAAAGGGAGATTTTGACTTTGCCCTTTCTGATTTTGAAGTTCCATCACCTTCCTTTATGCTCCGAAAAATGGAAGATGAAATTGAGATTAAATTTGAGTTGTACTATCGTAAGCTTGATAGATAGTTTTTAAAACTTTAAATTTGTTTCTATTCACTGCACTCAAAATGATAGAGAAACTGGATATTGTACAGCAAAGATTTATTGAGGTGTCTGATTTAATAATTCAGCCGGATGTAATCGCAGATCAAAAAAGATATATTCAACTAAATAAAGAATATAAGGATTTGAACAAGATTGTTAAAAAGGGAGAAGTCTATAAATCGATTATTGCGAATATGAAGGAGGCGGAGATCATGATCAAAGAGGAGTCGGATGTTGAAATGATCGATATGGCAAAAATTCAGTTGGAAGAAGCTAAAGAGAAACTCCCCGAATTGGAGGAAGAAATCAGATTTTTACTTATACCAAAAGATCCTGATGATTTTAAGAGTGTGGTAGTTGAAATTCGAGCAGGAACAGGAGGTGACGAAGCGAGTATTTTTGCAGGTGATCTCTATCGAATGTACACTAAATATTGCCAGGACCAGGGATGGAGAGTTAGTTTTGTGGATGCCAACGAGGGCACTGCTGGGGGATTTAAGGAAGTAATTTTTGAAGTTTCAGGAGAAGAAGTTTATGGTACTATGAAATATGAATCTGGGGTTCACAGAGTTCAACGAGTTCCTCAAACAGAGACCCAGGGTAGGGTACATACATCTGCTGCCACTGTAATGGTTTTACCAGAAGCCGAGGAGTTTGATGTAGAGGTCAACATGAATGATGTAAGGATAGATTATTTTTGTTCCTCTGGTCCAGGGGGCCAATCTGTTAATACCACTTACTCTGCTGTTAGGCTTACGCACGAGCCTACTGGAATTGTTGCCCAATGTCAAGATCAAAAGTCACAACACAAGAACAAAGAAAAAGCTTTAAAGGTTTTACGATCTAGACTGTATGAATTAGAACTCCAAAAAAAACTGGAACAAGATGCCGAAAAGAGAAATTCACTGGTTTCTTCTGGAGACCGCTCTGCAAAAATCAGGACCTATAATTACCCTCAGGGAAGAGTGACTGATCACCGCATTGGTTTGACCCTTTATGATCTGCAAAATATCATTAACGGTGACATTCAGAAATTAGTTGATGAATTAAAGCTTTATCAGAATACTCAAAAACTGAAGGAGGCAGGGGAGACTCTATGATACAGCAACTACTTCTAGAGGAAATCAAACGCAAAAAATCTTTTTTATGTGTTGGTCTGGATGTGGACAAAGATCAAATACCATCAGATTTGAATGATGAACCTGATGTTATTTTTAATTTTTGCAAGAGAATTATTATAGCTACCGCACCCTATTGTGTTGCCTATAAACCGAATATCGCTTTTTTCGAGGCCTATGGATTAGAAGGATGGAAATCTCTTGAAAAAGTAATGGGATTTTTAAATAAAGAGTATCCCGAAATATTTACCATTGCAGATGCCAAAAGGGCAGACATTGGAAACACTTCGAAGAGATATGCCAAGGCTTTTTTCGAACATTTAGAGTTTGATTCGGTTACGATTGCTCCCTACATGGGTAAAGATTCCGTTGAGCCTTTTTTAGAATATAAAGGAAAGTATGCCATATTATTGATTTTGACTTCCAATGAAGGAGCATCAGATTTTCAATTTATTAATGCAGAGGGAAAACCCCTATATGAGCGGGTGATTGAGCAGTCAAAAAAATGGAAAAATGCAGATCGACTGATGTATGTGGTAGGAGCTACTAGGTCAAAAACCCTAAAAAAAATTAGAAAATTGATTCCCGATTCTACATTATTGATCCCAGGTGTAGGAGCACAGGGAGGGAGTTTGGAGGAGGTTACAGTTAACGGTTTNAATGACACTTGTGGTTTACTGGTCAATTCATCAAGAGGAATCATATACGCTTCAACAGGNAGTGATTTTGATCAAGTAGCCGCTAACGTTGCCAAAGATTTACAGGNACAAATGGCTTTTTACCTAGAGAAAAAAGGTGTTTTATGATGTTGCATCACAGTATATATAAAGCAAAAAAAGAAAATGCAAGTTGGATAACTTTTATTCATGGGGCGGGGGGGAGCAGTGCTATTTGGTTTAAGCAAATTAGATTTTTTTCAAAAAACTTTAATCTTTTACTCATCGATTTGCGAGGTCATGGTGCTTCTAAAGATTTGATCTATAACCCTTTTAAATCAAAGTATTCCTTTGAGTCCATAGCAGAGGATATTTTTGAAGTATTGGATCATCTTAAAATAGTAAAGTCTCATTTCGTGGGTATTTCTCTGGGCACCATTCTAATAAGACAGTTGGCCGAGATGCAGCCCAAACGTGTAGAGAAAATGATTATGGGAGGTGCGGTATTAGAGTTGAATTTGAGATCAAGGATTCTAATGTACTTCGGCAATGCCACAAAATCTGTTCTACCATATATGTGGTTGTATCGTTTCTTTGCTTTTATCATAATGCCTAATAGAAACCATAAGGAGTCTCGAATATTATTTATTCGCGAAGCCAAAAAACTTTATCAAAAAGAATTTATAAGATGGTTTAAACTTACTTCAGAAATCATACCCAAGTTAAGGATCTTTAGAAAAGTTACTGTGGATATCCCCACTCTTTATATCATGGGTGATCAAGATTATATGTTTCTTCCCTCTGTCCGAAAGGTCACCGAAAGTGATCCTTTTTCCCAGTTATTGGTTTTACAAAAATGTGGTCATGTAGTAAATGTGGAAAAGCCTAATAATTTTAACGATGGAATGCTTATGTTTTTAGAGGACAATCATTAAGAAAAGACCACGGTCTTGTTTCCATAGACCATTACTTTTCGATTGACATGTAATTTAAGAGCACGAAGCAGTACGATTCGCTCCAAGTCTCTTCCTTTTTCAATAAAATCTGCAATAGAGTTTAAGTGAGTGACCCGAGCAATATCTTGCTCTATGATGGGGCCTGCATCCAACTCGTCGGTGACATAATGACTGGTTGCTCCAATAATCTTTACACCACGTTCAAAGGCTGAGTGATAGGGTTTTGCACCCGGAAAAGCTGGTAAGAAAGAATGGTGAATGTTGATGATTTTATTTGTGTATTGGTCGATCAGTGTAGGAGAAATAATTTGCATGTAACGGGCCAAAACTATAAAATCTACCTGATGTTCTTTGAGTAATGTCAATTGTTTTGCTTCTGCTTCAGGCTTATTTTCTTTGTTGATAGGAATGTTGTAAAATGGAATATCAAAGCGTTTGGCAATGATTTCTAGATCAGGGTGATTGCTTAAAATAAAGGGAATCTCTGCAGACAACTCTCCCGATTGTTGTTTAGCCAGTATATCGTATAGACAATGGTCGTATTTGGAGACAAAAACAGCCATTTTTGGTTTTTGACTTTTTAGATAAAAATTACAATAAAGGGAGAAACGCTTTCCTAAGTCTCCATGAAATTGATCTTTAAAACCTTGAAAGTTGAAATCTTCTCCATTGAAGTCACATTCTACTCGCATAAAAAATGCGGCATTTGGCCTGTCAACGTATTGGTCGATATAGGTAATGTTTCCTTGACTTTGATGTATGAAGTTCGTCACTGCAGCAATGATTCCTTTCTGGTCAGAGCAATACATTAACAAAGTGATTTGATTCATAATTTTTTTTTCAAAAATAGGAATTCGCCTGCTTAGGGCAATAGATTCTTATGATTTAATTGGATCAAAGAAAAAAGCCTCCATTAGTGGAGGCTTTCTCATATTAGTAATAGAATTAGATTAGCCTTCGTTGATTCTAAAGTCAGCATATGCTTCCATTCCGTGTTCTGAAAGATCGAGACCGTTAATTTCCTCTTCCTTATTGACTCTCAATCCAGTGGTTGATTTGACAATAAACAGGATTATGAAAGATGTGGCGACACAAAAAGCACCGACAATTCCAACACCAATCAATTGAGTTATAAATTGATCAATTCCTGACATAGCTCCAAAGATTCCCACGGCTAGGGTTCCCCAAATACCACAGATCAAGTGAACTGCAACAGCACCAACAGGATCGTCCAATTTGAGCTTGTCAATCAAAGCAATGCCCAACACTACAATGACCCCAGCCAACAATCCAATAACTATTGCGTCAGTTGGACTCATTTGGTCTGCACCGGCGGTAATTCCTACTAATCCTCCCAAAACCCCGTTCATAAACATGGTCAAATCAAAATTTTTGTACAACAAGTTAGAAAAGAAAGCAGCGGCAACACCCCCAGCAGCTGCGGCAAGTGAAGTGGTCACAAGAGTCAATGAAGTCAATTCCGGATCAGCGGACAGTACCGAACCTCCGTTAAATCCAAACCATCCCAACCAAAGGATGAAAACACCGGCAGATGCAATTGGTAAATTATGACCAGGTAAAGCTTTTGGTTTTCCGTCTTTGTCAAATTTACCAATCCTGGCTCCCAAAAGATAGATAGTAATTAAAGCACCCCATCCCCCAACAGAGTGAACCAATGTAGAGCCAGCAAAATCGTAGAATCCCCATGCGTCTAGGAATCCACCACCCCATTTCCAGGCTCCAACAATGGGGTATACAATTCCAACGTATAGTATTGCAAATAACATAAATCCAGATAATTTGATACGCTCAGCTACTGCTCCGGAAACAATTGTCGCAGCAGTTGCGGCAAACATACCTTGGAAAAGAAAATCGGTCCACCAGGTGTAACCACCGTCAGCGTATCCAAATCCCATTCCTCCCTCTGGAGCAGATATTCCAAAACCTGCGAATTTGAATAAACCAATTTCTCCATCTTCAAATCCGGGATACATGAGGTTAAATCCACCAATACAATACAATAGGAGGCCCATGGTGATTACAAAAAAGTTTTTAAATAATATATTGATGGTATTTTTTTGGCGGGTCAGTCCAATTTCCAAAAAAGAGAATCCCAAGTGCATAAAAAATACTAGGGCTGTACAGACCATCATCCATACATTGTTAACAGTTAAAATTGTAGTTTCCATAATTATTTGTGTGTTAGTTTAATGATTTGTTTCCTTTTTCTCCAGTTCTGATTCTGTATGCTTCTTCAACGGGTAAAATGAATATTTTTCCATCTCCCACCTTATCGGTCGCAGCAGTTGAAATGATAGCGTTTATTGTTTTTTCTACAAAAGATTCTGATACTACAATAGATAGATATCTTCTTTGAATTTCAGANGTACTGTAAGTGATTCCNCGNTAGACATGACCTTCTTTTTCATTTCCTACNCCNGTTACATCCCANTAACTGAAGAAATTNACTTCGACTTCGTGNAGTGCTTCTTTTACATCATCAAATTTTGATTTTCTAATGATTGCTTCGATTTTTTTCATGTTTTGAATTATTTAAATATTTGTTTTTGAAAACGTTTTTTAAATGTTTTGTTAGAGAGATTTAAATTTTTGATTAATCCAATTCTTTTATTGATTTTCTATTTCAGAGTCTAAAATCTAATATGATTTACCCCCCAAGTTTTAACATTGGGGGGCAAATATTATCATTTAGTGAAATAAAATTTTTACAAAATCATATATTAGAATGAGTAAATTGCGGCTACTAAAAAGGCGCTCAAGCCATCAGTAGCTCCGTCAGCATCAGTGTAAAATTTATCTGATGCAGAGTCAATTCTTATTTCAGGTTTGAAAATAAAGTTTCCAGAAGTGTAGCTTCCAGTAATAGTAAAAGATGTATTGTCTCCATCTCCAGAAATATCTCCAATAGCTCCTAACCCGTCTTCAGAAAAAGCCTCGAATCGAGCTCCAAGGGCAAAAGAGTCTGAAAAGGTGTACTGTGGGTACAATGCTACCCCAGAGAATTCGACATTGTTATCGTCGCTGTAGCTAGTCGCATTAATACCAAGGAAGAAACTATCGCCAAGGTTGAAACCACCGGTAAAGTCAATTTGACTCACGCCTGCAGTTCCTCCACCCAGATAGTTGATGTATTGACCAAATATACCTAGCTGTGCACCAAACATATAGTCATCATCAATGGGTTGAAATTCTGTCGCATCGGTTGTGTTCAAAACTGCAAGCATAATGGAAGTGTTTTCTCCAGCTGCAATGTCAGCCTTTATACCACTGTGGGAGAAAGGACCGTAAGAAAACATGTATGAGGTAGTATAGTTAAAATTAGCCACAGGAGAAATTACTTCATATCCTAGGAAAGTATTAAAATTACCCATAGTCAATGTAAACGAGTCGCTGACGTTATAGTAAGCGTAGAGTTGGTTTACCATGTTCGAACTTCTGTAAAAATCACCGGCTTGTGGTGAACCAAATACAGCATCTGCACCTCTAGGACCGAAAACAAGGTCAGCAACAAAACCAGATTTTTCTCCCTCGTATGACATTACAATGTTTGCCATACCCATTGCAAATCCAGGGAGGTTTGCAAAAGATGTGCCAGGAGCAAACTCATTGCTTCTATAATAAGTATCAATAGAGCCACTGACACCAAATGTTGGCTCTGGAGCAGATTCCTCTTCTTGAGCAACTAGAATGAGGCTAAACATTATAGTTAAAGTTGATAAAAAAGTATTTTTGATATTCATAATTTTAATATTTAAAGTTTATTTAATAAATTTTATTTTGCATTATCCTTAATCCAAGCTTCGAATCCGCCACCTTCGAATCCACCAATTCCATGTTCAGCTTCATCAAGGCCTTTGATTTCAACTTCCTCAGAAACTCGAAGACCAATGGTAGATTTAAGAATTCCAAAACCAATGAGCGCTGAGACTGTAGCCCAAGCACCGTAGGCTAGCACACCTATAGCTTGGATTCCAAATTGGCTAGCGCCACCGCCATTGAATAATCCTATTCCTGTATTGCCGTCAACGCCCCATAATCCAATAACAAGAGTACCCCATGCACCAACAACACCGTGAGCAGAAGCTGCACCAACAGCATCGTCAATTTTAAGAACTTTATCAATGAATTCGATTGAGAATACAACTATTATACCTCCGATTAATCCAGCGAGAAATCCTCCACCAAAAGTCATATTTCCACAGCCTGCAGTAATAGCAACTAGTCCTGCAATTGCTCCGTTAAGTGTCATGCCTAAATTGGGTTTTCCATCTTTAATCCATGTGGTGGCCATTGCACCTACAGCCCCTGCGGCCGCGGCTATATTAGTAACCATAACTACAGCCGATGCAGCTGCAGAGTCGTCGCCTCCCCAAGCTAATTGCGAACCACCATTAAAACCAAACCATCCTAACCATAGAATGAATACACCAAGTGCACCTAGCAATAAGTTGTGGCCAGGAATAACATTTGATTTACCATCAACATATTTACCCAATCTGGGACCGACCATCCAAGCACCTACGAGTGCTGCCCAGCCACCAACAGAATGAACAATTGAAGACCCGGCAAAGTCGATAAAGCCTAGATTTGCCAACCAACCATCACCGTTCCATTGCCATCCACCTGAAATTGGGTAGATTAAGGCAGTTAAGAAAATTGTGAAAAGTACATAGGTAGTATATTTAGTTCTACCCGCGATTGCACCAGACACAATTGTTGCTGCTGTGGCGCAGAAAACGGTCTGGAAAAATACATCATGTGGCCCATCTCCAGGGTTGAAGAATATGTCTGAAGTTGCGATCCATCCATTAGATGCTCCGTACATCAAACCATAACCAATAGCCCAATAAGAAAGAGTTCCTACCGAAATGTCCAAAATGTTCTTCATGGAGATATTTACCGCATTTTTAGAACGGGTAAATCCAGACTCCACCAAAGTGAATCCTGCTTGCATGAAAAATACCAGAATCCCCGATAAAAGGATCCATAGCATGGTGAAGTCATCATTGACTTCAACAGCTGTTGTCGAATTAATTAGTGAAAGATTTAACATAGTTTGTTATTATAAATTTTGGACTAAACTATGTAATAAGAATTCTTACTCTAAAAATTTTGGGGGTCAAAAACCTATTTTTATTATATTGAAAAATCTACCCCCTAAAATAATAGGGGTCTAATAATTTTTTAATAAAATTTTAAGAAATATGTAAAAAATCAGTGAATAAACTTGTTGATCAAAATTCCCGTGTAAACCATAAGAATTCCCATTATTAAACTTAACATACTGTAAACTAGTAACATGTTGTAATCCCCTGATTTAATAAATGATAAGTTTTCGTTAGCAAAAGAAGAAAAGGTTGTGAATCCTCCACAAAAACCTACTGTGGCAAATAGAACTAGAGAAGATTCGTTTTCATTGCTATTTTTAACAAAATATCCTATTAAAAATCCAATAAATAGACAACCCAACAAATTTGCACAAAAAGTATTCCATGGAAACCCTTTACCAGAATAAGGTAAAAATTTACCTATAAGAAATCGTGCTACTGTACCTAAACCTCCTCCAATAAATACAATTAAAAGATGCTTCATTTTTTTAATTATGAATTCTGCGTAAAGAATTTGATTAGAAAAAGGATTCCTATCACGACTATAAACGCAAAAAATATTTTTATACTTCCCCTGTAATGCAGATTATGATTTTTGGAATCTTTTCTGTAAGAGAATACCATTAGTGTCACGAAACCAATTACAAATATAATAGCAAATAAGAGTTGTCCTTGACTGAACATTTTTATATTTTTCCCTAAATTAGAAAAAAACATTGACCTCTTTTAACTTCACATAAAATATACAAATGATTAAAAATGAATTAAATGCAGTGGCTGAATTTCACAATGCTTTTGGTATAAAATCGGCTGATTCTCCCATTGCAAATATTCCAGGGCAAACTGTACTTTTGAGGTACAACCTTATGAAAGAAGAAAATGAAGAATATCTTGAGGCAGCCCAAAAAAACGACCTTGTTGAAGTTGCCGATGCTCTGGGAGACATGCTGTATATCTTGTGTGGAACTATACTCTCTCACGGCATGCAACACAAAATCACAGAGGTTTTTAATGAAATTCAAAGAAGTAATATGAGTAAGTTGGGTGACGACGGCAAACCCATTTATCGGGAAGATGGTAAGGTACTTAAAGGACCAAATTACTTTAAACCTAATATTAAATCTATATTAGATAAAGATTAATCTACAGCGACACGCCATCCATAAGGGTCCTCTGAGAGATTATATTGTATAGACATTATTTTATCCTTGAGTTTTTTTGCAACTGGGTTTTCCAACTTTGGAAGTTTGTAGTTTACTCCTTTGTATCCAAAACTATTAATGGGATTGATTACAACAGCTGTTCCGCTTCCAAACATTTCTTTTAAAGAATTATTTTTGGAGGCTTCTACGATCTCATCAATTCTGATGGGACGAACTTCTACCTCAATTCCAGAATCTCTGGCGATTTGTATTACACTTTTTCGCGTAACCCCGTCTAGTATTCGATCATTGGTTGGTGCAGTTAAGAGTTTGTTATCAATTATAAAAAAAATATTCATGGTTCCTGCTTCTTCTAGGAACTCATGTGACTTGGCATCAGTCCATACAATCTGCTGATATCCTTGTTTTTCTGCCAATGCTGTTGGATAAAATTGGGCGGCATAGTTCCCTGCCGCTTTAGTATAACCTATTCCTCCGTCAGCTGCTCTGCTGAACTCCTCAGCAATTAAGACATTCACTTCTCCTCCATAATAGGCTTTTACAGGACAACAAATGATTATAAAAGTATATTCCAATGATGGTGAAGCCTGAACACAAGCTTGGCTTGAAAAAACAAAAGGACGAACATAGAGAGAATTTCCAATTCCGGGTTTGATCCATTCCTTGTCTAAATCCAATAATGATTTCAAGCCTTTAAAAAAAAAGTCTTCCGGGAAAGCCGGAATTTGAAGCCTTTCAGCAGAACGATTGATGCGTTTAAAATTTTGATCGGGTCTAAAAAGCCATATTTTACCTTGATCGTCTTTGTAAGCTTTCATACCTTCAAAAACAGCTTGCCCATAGTGAAGCACACTCATTGATGGTTCAAAGGAAAGGGACTTGTAGGGAAGGACTTCAGGTGTCTGCCATTTTCCATTTTTGTATTTACATACAAACATGTGATCTGTAAAAACAGATCCAAAAGTCAAATTTTCAAAATCCACATGGTCCAAATTAGAAGCAGAAGCTTTCTCAATTTTCATTCTCTGTAAAATATTGTCAAAATTACTTTTTTTACTTTTAAAACTTTCTATCGGCAAAGGATTTTTAAAATCCAAACTTTTAATTTTATTTATTTTTATTAAAAAATAATATTTAATATGGTTTGTCAACATATTATTTGGAACTGATATGATGAGATTAAACAATGCAAAAGAAAACAATAACAACTGAAGACGGATCACCATCATTCTATTTGGAGCAATTAAATGAGACCTATCATTCCAAAAAAGGTGCTATAACAGAGTCAGATCATGTATATATAAATAAAGGTTTAGCTTATTGGTCAAGTCAAAATAAACAAATGTCTCCAAAAATTTTTGAGATGGGATTTGGTACAGGATTGAATGCATACTTAACCTATGTTTTTGTTGTTGATCACAAAATATCTTGTGAGTATTTTTCCATAGAAAAATATCCGTTATCCTTAAAAGAAGTTAAGTCTCTGAATATGCAAGATGCGCTCCCAGATTCAGAACATAAGCATTTTTTTGACCAATTACATAAGGCGTGTTGGGGTCAAAGCCACCTTCAAAAAGAATTTTTATTTAAAAAAATTGAAGGAGATTTCTTCACTCTGGATCTTGATCATCAATTTGATGTTTTGTATTACGATGCTTTTGGTTATCACGCTCAATCGGAGATGTGGCATGAAACTGCCCTTCAAAAATGTCATGACATACTTGCTCCAGGGGGAGTTTGGGTCAGTTACTGTGCTAAAGGATCGGTTAGAAGAAGTCTG
>NZAX01000004.1 GCA_002687665.1 Flavobacteriaceae bacterium | reverse complement strand
TTGGCCAAATAAGTAGCCTCTTCGGCGGCTGTATCTCCTCCACCAACAATGGCCACTTCCTGACCCTTGTAGAAAAAACCATCACAGACAGCACAGGCAGAAACCCCTCCACCGCGAAGTTTTTGTTCACTGGGTAAACCCAAATATTTGGCCGTAGCTCCGGTGCTGATGATGATGGTCTGTGCATGTATTTCTTTACCATCCTCTACAAAGGCTTTGTGAACGCCTCCCACCTCTTTGGAAAATTCTACTTTACTAATGTGACCGATACGTACCTTGGTTCCAAAACGTTCGGCTTGTTTTTGTAACTCCACCATCATGGTTGGGCCATCTACTCCATCTGGATAACCGGGGAAATTGTCCACCTCTGTGGTGGTGGTCAACTGACCTCCAGGCTCCATTCCGGTATATAACAATGGTTTGAGGTCTGCTCGAGCAGCATAAATAGCAGCTGTATATCCTGCAGGGCCACTCCCAATGATCAATGTTTTCACTTTCTCCATAAGACCACAAAAATAAATCCAAAATTGGGTAAATAAAACATTAGTTAATATCTAATGATAAGTCAAAACTGTTTTTTCTTGAGATTTTTTTGTTCATTTGAAAAAAAAAGTTTGGTAAATCCTCTATTTTTTTAAAAAAACAGATGCAATGTCCTCTAAAAAATTTGGGCTTTACTTGGGACCGAGTGTATTTTTTCTGATCCTTTTGTTTTTTAATCCAGCGGATCTAAATGCCCCTTCAAAAGCGGTTTTAGCTTCATCACTTTGGATTGCTATATGGTGGATTTCTGAAGCCCTTCCCATATCAGTAACAGCATTGCTTCCAATGATTCTATTTCCTCTCACAGGTGGGATGGAATTGGCTGATACAACTGCATCCTACGGGCATAAGTTGGTTTTTCTCACTATGGGTGGGTTTATAATCGCCATTGCCATCGAAAAATGGAATTTACACAAGCGTATTGCGCTTAGTATCATTTATTTAATAGGAACTGATATCAGAAAAATTATTTTGGGCTTTATGCTCGCCACAGCCTTTCTATCAATGTGGATCTCCAATACTGCTACTTCGGTTATGATGTTGCCCATTGGAATTGTTATCATTAAACAATTAAAGGACAATTCAAAGGTTAATGTGAATGAACGCAATACTTTTGCAAAGGCATTAATGCTTTCGATTGCTTACAGTGCATCCATTGGAGGTGTATCTACACTGATCGGCACTCCAACAAATATGGTCATGGCGGGTGCCATTTCTCAAATATATGGTTATGAAATATCTTTTATTGATTGGTTTATTTTTGGCTTTCCACTCTCAATGATACTCCTTTTCTTTTCATGGTATTATTTGACCAGAATGGCTTTTTCCTTTAAAGAAATTGGTTTTATTGGAGGTAGGGAAGAGATTTCAAAATTGAGGCAGGGGTTGGGCAGTTTTACATATGAGCAAAAAGTGGTAAGTTTCGTATTTATAGCAGCGGCTATTTGTTGGATAACAAAGAATTTTTTACTTAAAAATATTTTCCCCAATATTGATGATACGATAATTGCCATATTTTTTGCAACACTTTTATTCATAATCAATTCAGAAGATAAGAAAGAAAAAATTCTGAAATGGAAGGATACAGTAAATTTACCCTGGGGGGTGCTATTATTATTGGGTTCTGGTATGTCCTTTGCCAAAGCAGTGGACAGCAGCGGATTGTCTCAATGGGTCGGGAATCAAATTTCTGTTTTTGGTACATTGAACCTCTTTTTTTTACTTATTTTATTAGCAACTGTGGTTAATTTTTTAACAGAGATTGCCTCAAATATGGCAACCATTGCAATGATGCTTCCCATCTTGGCTCCCATTTGTCTTGAATTTGATTTACATCCATTTGTATTGATGGTTGCTGCCTCTGTATCTGCTTCATGTGCGTTTATGTTGCCGGTTGCGACACCACCAAACGCAATAGTTTTTGGTTCAGGCTTTTTGAAAATGCCAGATATGGTCAAAAAAGGATTTTTATTGAACATTACATCAATCCTAATCATTACTGTAATGGTTTACTTCCTTTTGCCGATATTATGGGAATTGGTACCCGACAAATTTCCCGAAGACATAAAAGAAATAATTTCACTAAATTAAAATTTATTACACCTTATGGCCATCAAAATCACTCAAATCACCAGCCAGTCCTTTGAATGGGAAAGACCAGGAATATGGAATGGTATGCATTTTTATGGTCCAGGTCGACTTCATGTAGTAACTGTTTATACTGATCAGGGAATTCATGGAATAGGATGGAATGGTGGTACGGCGGCAGTACGACCCAATAATTTTTCCAAGCTTTTTGTGGACTATTACAAGTCTTTTTTGATTGGAGAGAATCCCCTAGAAACAGAAAAATTGACCCTCAAATTGGGAGAAAAGCAAAATAAAATTCTAGGTTCTGCTGGACTGCATACTCAGGTATTGGCTGCAATAATTATTGCTTGCTGGGATATAAGGGGAAAAATGGAGGGCAAGTCCATTCACAGCCTTTTGGGAGGTAAGCAAAAAAGAGTAAGGGCATATATTGCCGGGGGATACTACGCAAAAGATAAGGGACTTGAGGAATTAAAGGAGGAATTGCTTTATAATGTTAATACATTGAATGCAACCGCCGTAAAAATCAAGATTGGGGATCCCTCTGCTGGAATTGATATGGACATGAAACGCATCGAAGCTGCCAGAGAAGCCATTGGCTCCGATCTAGATTTGCTCGTAGATGCCAATTGCGCTTTTGATTTGCCCACTGCCATGGAATATGCTAAAGAAATGGAAAACTACAATGTGTATTGGTTTGAAGAGCCTTTGGCCATACATGATTTTAAAGCCCACAAAACCCTAAATGCCTCAACATCTTTGACCATTTCAGCGGGAGAAAATTACTACACACTGGCTGATTTTGAAACTCTTATTGAAAATAAGGGAGCAAGTATGCTCAATGTAGATGCTACCATTTGTCCCGGCTATGATGTGGCTTTGGCAGTCGCAAAAATGGCCGAAGAAAAGGGTCTAAAAATTGCACCCCACGGATGTCAAGAGTTGCAATTACCATTGGTCGCTGCGGTTTCAAATGGTGAGTTACTTGAGTATTACCCACCTGAGGTGGACGAACTTCGAAAAGAGTTATTTTTTCCAAAGTTAAAATTAGACAGCGATGGATATGTAACGGTTCCTGAAAGGCCTGGGATTGGCTTTGATCTGAATATGGATATATTGAATCGTTACAGAGTAGGATAAGTTTTAAACTTTTCTATTATCTAAATAAGCCTTTTGGCGAGGTCTTTGGGGTTTTCACAGCACATCTGCTCCATCACTTGGGTTAACTGTGCTTTTAATATAGAAATGGTATGATCTCCACCTTTTTTTCCCAGTGCAGAGACACCATACATAAAACTCCTTCCCAAAAAAGTAAAATCTGCTCCGGAGGAAAGTGCTCTACCAATATCAGCTCCACTTCGAATACCGCTGTCCATCATAATTTTTATTTGAGCCCTATACTTTGGTGCAATGGTTTGTAATGAGGTTATCGTGGCTTGTCCCATATCTACCTGTCTTCCCCCATGGTTGGAAATGATTATACCGTCCAAGCCCAATCGAATCGCCGTTTCAACATCTGCCTGAGATTCTACTCCTTTTATCACCAATTTACCTTTCCACATGTCCCTCAATTTCTTTACTTTTTCCTCATTCAGACGTCCCTCAAAAGTGGCATTCATGAATTTGCCTAGTTGTTTTAAATTAAGATTTTTCGGCATATAGGGTTTTAATACTTCAAAATTCGGTTGTCCATTGATCAGTGTTCTTAGAGCCCATTCGGGTCTTTTCATTACCCTAAGTATATTTTGTAATGTCATTCTGGGGGGCATGGACAATCCGTTTCGGATGTCTCTGGGTCGATATCCAAAGGAGGGAACATCTGCAAGAATAACCATAACTGGACAACCTACCGCACCAATTCTTTTTATTATATCCTCAGTTACTCTATCTTCAGCAGGATGGTAGAGTTGGAACCAAGCTTGACCCTCTGTAATTTTGGCGATGGTTTCAATACTGGCAGTAGTAACGGTGCTAAGTATAAACGGAATATTGTGTTCAAAAGCAGCTTTAGCCAAAATTTCTGGAGACCTGGGCCACATTAAACCCTGAAGACCGACAGGAGATATTCCAAAAGGAGCCTCATATTGATGTCCAAATAATTCGGTTTTTAAGTTAGCTCCTTGGAAAGGAACTAAATAGCGGGGTTTCATCTCTATTTTTCGGAGCTCATTTGTATTTTTATAAAGACTAATGTCTTCGTTACAACCCCCTTCTAGATACTCAAATGCGAATTTGGGAATTCGTTTTTTGGCTTTAGCCCTTAGATCTTCAATTGAAGGATAACGTGGATTGTATTGAATTGGTTTTGACATTTCAATTAGGGGAATTACTTTCCGTGATAAATCTTACTAAAAATAATAAAAAGGATTCCACAACACAACCATGCAGGAAGAGTTAAAAAAGATAAGAAAACCCCTTGGGTTTTAGACCAGCCAAAAAAGATCACAAAACTGGTCAACCAGGCAAAAAATACTGACTTGTTGAAAGCGATGTTGCTTTTTTCAGCG
Source organism: Flavobacteriaceae bacterium (assembly GCA_002687665.1). GTDB lineage: Bacteria > Bacteroidota > Bacteroidia > Flavobacteriales > Flavobacteriaceae > UBA8316. Next base: position 4,183 of record NZAX01000004.1, on the reverse strand, counting down.
TAGTTTTTGACCACGCCAAAACGATCCGCAAAATAGTATTCAAAAACAACTACAGCACCAACAGGTGCTAGGATAAATCCATATACTGCAACAAAATCAAGGAGTTTCATGGCAAAGGCGGGGAAAATACCCGCTATGGTCGCCACAGATCCTGCTAATAAAGTAGCTTTTGAAATGGACCATTTAGGAAGTATGGCCTGAAATGCCAATCCTGATCTATAAATGGTAGGGTTGGCAGTGGTCCATCCCGCTAATATAACAGCAATTATTCCAAACCAACCAATGGCGTTGTAGGCCAGAGGGCCAGGAGCGACAGGTGGGGCAGTTCCTTCTGCTAAAATAGCAGCCGCCTCAGGTGATTTTATATAGACGGCATATAGTAAACAGGCTGCAATCCATGCCATGTAATGACCTACATACATGCCTGCGGCGGTAGTCCAACCTGACTCCGCAGACATGGCGTATCGGAATACTGAAAGGTCTGACATCCCAATATGCATGGCTGCATTACAAAACCACGACCACAGAAAAACATGCCAAAAGGTGTATTTTATTTGACCGGGAAAGGGTTCCGATCCTTCCCCCCAAACGGCGACAAAATCCGAAAAACTTTGGATTCCCAATTGGTTTGATGCAACCACTCCGCAGGCCAAAAAAGCTAATACAATAACTGGAGACATCCAGTTTGCCGCCTGGGAAACCATTCCATATCCCTTCGCTGCTATCCAAGTAGTGAGGCCTCCTATGATTAAAACCACGATGATCCATGAGATACTGTTGGGCATAACATCAGTAAGTTTTGGCATTTCCAAACCTGTGGGAACTCCTACTGCAGTTGCCGAAACTGTGATCATGGAACCCGCCAAAAAACAAAATAATACACCATTGGCTACATTATAAAAATTTACTAATTTTTTTCCAGAAATTTTTTCAAGTTTAAAATACAGTGTAAAACGTTCTTTAACTGCAATATTGGCTGTTATGAACCGCCAAGATAAAACCGCCATTAAATTCCCCAAAAATAAACCGGCAAGTAAATCAAAAGCACTTACTCCCACAGTGAGGAAAAGAGGACCAATCATAAATTCTGTGCCTGCTGCATGCTCGCCGGCATACATTCCTAAAAAGCTTTTCCAGCTCTTTAATTTATTTTCTGGAACCAACTCTCTTTCAAACTCTGACGGCTTTTTATCGTTTTTAGCCATAATTTTTTGTTTCTTTAAAACTAATCAATTGTTTGAAATTTAATAACCTTTAATGCACTGTTTAAAATGATTTTCGCTTAATAAACCTGATTTTTTATTATTTTAAATATTTTCATTTGCAATAGTGGATTTTGTTCCCACTTTACCTGTTACATTAAAAAATCAAGGTATTAGTGAAATGCCATTGGGTAAAATTTCCTGTAAGAGGTAACATTTAGTTAGAGTTTAAAAAAAATCGGTTATCAATTTATATTTTATCAGTTGATATTGAGAATACTTATTAGTTTAGAAAAAANTAAATTTGAGTTCCTTAATATNAAAACATGGAAGCTAAAAGAAAGTACAAGTTTGTNAACTATTTATGGGACGATAAAAAGGCAAAGCTATTGGGAGACGACCAAGTCTCTCTATTTTTGTACCGTTCAAATATTTTGGGTCAGGATTTAAGAATCACCAATTATGGTGGAGGAAACACGAGTTGCAAAACCATTGAAAAAGATCCAATCACTAATCNGGATGTTGAGGTAATGTGGATTAAGGGATCTGGTGGAGACATTGGTACCCTCAAACGTGACGGAATTGCAGGCTTGTACAATCAGAGGCTACATGATCTTAAAAAAGTTTACCGTGGATTANANTANGAAGATGAAATGGTTGCCCTTTTCAATCACTGTATATATGATTTGAANAGTAGGGCACCTTCTATTGATACTCCACTTCATGGANTGCTTCCATTCAAACATATTGATCACTTACATCCAGACGCATTAATCGCCATCGCAGCGGCAGAGGATAGTGAAAAAATCACCAAAGAAATTTGGGGGGATACTATGGGNTGGGTNCCATGGCAACGTCCTGGCTTTGATTTGGGATTACAATTGGAAAAATGTTTGAATGAAAATCCCAGTATTAGNGGGATTGTTTTGGGAAGTCATGGGGTTTTTACTTGGGGAGAGACTTCCTACGANTCCTATGTCAACAGTTTAGAAGTNATNGAAGCGGCTTCACATTNCATCGAGGATAAAGTTGCTAAAAATAGTAGTGTTTTTGGGGGACAAAAAATCAAAAGTTTACCTGANGAAAAAAGGAAAGAAAAAGCAGCACAACTTGCNCCCATTTTNAGAGGNCTTTGCTCCTCGGAAAATANGATGATTGGCCATTTTACTGATGATGAAAAAGTTTTGGAATATATTAACAGTAATGACCTTGAACGTTTGGCTCCTATGGGAACCTCTTGCCCAGATCACTTTTTAAGGACAAAAATTAAACCCCTTATTNTGAATTTAACACCTNAACAAGACCTAAGTGATAAGCAAATGGTTTTAGATAAAATTTCTGATTCATTTGAACAGTATCGTGATGATTATCGTGAGTATTATCATTCCTGTAAGCACAAAGATAGCCCTGCTGTTAGGGACGCCAACCCAGTTGTGATATTATATCCGGGAGTAGGTATGTTCACTTTTGCCAAGAATAAACAAACAGCCAGGGTAGCCAGTGAATTTTATATCAATGCCATCAATGTGATGCGTGGAGCAGAGGCNATTTCAAAATACACTTCTCTACCTCGACAAGAGGCTTTTNATATAGAATATTGGTTGTTGGAGGAAGCCAAATTGCAACGACAACCAAAGGAAAAACCTCTTTCCAGAAAAGTTGCTTTNGTCACGGGTTCAGGGGGAGGCATTGGCAGGGCCATAGCTGACAAACTTATTGCNGAGGGAGCCAATGTCGTATTCACNGATATCTCTANGAAATACCTTNAGGAGGCTACTTTANANTACAGTTCTGACCAAGCCATAGGGTGTCAATGTGATGTTACTAAAGCCGAGAGTTTGGAGGATGCTATTCAAGAAACCTGCNTACAATTCGGTGGTTTAGATATAGTGGTTCACAGTGCCGGTTTAGCGATTTCAAAGCCACTTGTTGACACTACAGAAGCAGATTGGAATTTATTGCAAAACGTACTGGTTAAAGGCCAGTTCCTTTTGTCAAAACTAGCCGCTAGAATAATGAANATACAAGGNNTAGGTGGAAGTATAGTCAATATTGCCAGNAAGAACGGTTTGGTTTCCGGGCCNAACAATGNAGGATATGGAACNGCAAAAGCCGCACAGATGCATCTGTCAAGACTTTTGGCAGCCGAATTNGCCTCAGATCAGATCAGGGTCAACACAATCAATCCTGATGGAGTGATTGTNGGGAGTAAAATCTGGGAAGGTGAATGGGCAAAGGGNCGAGCAAAAGCTTATGGNATCANCGTGGAGGAGTTGCCCGCTTACTATGCAAAAAGAAATCTTTTGAATCAAATCATTAAGCCTGAGGACATCGCCAATGGTGTTTTTGCCCTATTAGCCCTGTTGGATAAAAGTACAGGAAATACCATTAATGTAGATGGAGGAATGGCAAACGCCTTTGTTAGATAAACGTAAAAACCATGTTGGATCAAAACATAATAAAAACTTTTAACGAAAAACAACTGCCGAGGCATAAAACTAATTTTGACCATTTAGAAGAAAGATTAACCCAAAAAGGTTTGGATTTAGAGACTGTGGTTGATCAAATCGGTGCATTACAGATTGCCATTCCCAGTTGGGCATTGGGAACCGGAGGGACTCGTTTTGGGAGATTTCCCCGTGGGGGTGAACCTTCGACTTTAGAGGAAAAAATCAAGGATGTAGGGATTCTACATGCTTTAAATCGGTCTAGTGGCGCCATTAGTCTTCACATTCCTTGGGACATACCAAGAGATTACAATGCTGTTAAGGATTTAGCTAACGAATTAGACATCATATTCGATGCGGTCAATTCGAACACTTTCCAAGATCAGGCTGAGAGTCTACATTCCTATAAGTTTGGGTCATTGTCACATATTGATAAAGCGGTGAGAAAAGAAGCTATTCGACACAATAAAGAAGTTATTGACCATGGCATTGAATTAGGCTCTAAGGCTTTGACAGTCTGGCTGGCCGATGGAA
>NZAX01000067.1 GCA_002687665.1 Flavobacteriaceae bacterium | reverse complement strand
CTCCATCCAAAAGCATGGTTCCTTGACTGATTTCGTAATCCTGATGACCAGCGATAACAGAGGATAAAGTGCTTTTTCCCGAACCGTTCGGTCCCATTATTGCATGGACTTCTCCAGCTTTGACATCTAAATCGATACCGTTAAGAATATGTTTGCCTTCTACTTTAGCGTGAAGATTTTCTATGGTTAACATAATTGTTTTTTTATCCTACAGATCCCTCAAGGGAAATTTCTAATAATTTTTGAGCTTCTACTGCAAATTCCATTGGCAGTTTGTTCAATACTTCTTTGCTGAAACCATTAACCACTAATGCAATAGCCTTTTCGGGGTCTATACCTCTTTGGTTGCAGTAAAAAATTTGGTCCTCTCCAATCTTACTAGTGGTGGCCTCGTGTTCAATTTGGGCGGTTTTGTTTTTGGCCTCAATGTAGGGGAAAGTGTGAGCTCCACAATGGTTTCCCATCAGAAGGGAGTCACATTGTGAAAAGTTTCTAGCATTGGTGGCCTTAGGGTGAACTTGAACCAAGCCACGATAACTGTTTTGGGATTTACCGGCAGAAATACCCTTAGAAATAATAGTGCTTTTGGTGTTTTTTCCCAAATGAACCATCTTAGTTCCTGTGTCTGCTTGCTGATAGTTGTTGGTGAGAGCGATAGAATAGAACTCTCCTATAGAGTTATCGCCTTTGAGAATACATGAGGGGTATTTCCATGTAACCGCAGAACCTGTTTCCACCTGGGTCCATGATATTTTGGAGTTTTTGTGNCAAATNCCCCTTTTNGTNACAAAGTTNTANACTCCTCCAATTCCATTNTTGTCTCCTGGAAACCAGTTTTGAACGGTGGAGTATTTAATTTCTGCATTGTCCAANGCTACGAGTTCTACTACTGCAGCATGCAACTGGTTTTCGTCTCGTGAGGGAGCAGTACAGCCTTCCAAATAACTTACATAACTTGATTCGTCTGCAATTACAAGTGTTCTTTCAAACTGGCCTGTTCCCGCCTGATTGATTCTGAAATAAGTGGATAATTCCATAGGNCAGCGNACCCCCTTAGGAATNTAACAGAAAGATCCGTCNGAAAANACCGCAGAATTNAGAGAAGCNAAATANTTNTCCTTAATGGGAATNACAGTNCCAATNTATTTTTTTACTAAATCNGGATGTTCCTGNATGGCTTCTGAAATGGAACAGAAAATAATACCTTTTTCGGCCAAGGTATCTTTAAAAGTTGTGGCGACAGAGACAGAGTCCATTACGATGTCCACCGCCACACCGGCCAATTTCTTTTGCTCATCAATTGAAATGCCCAATTTGTCAAAAGTTTTNCGTAACTCNGGGTCTACTTCATCCAAACTTTTGTATTGATCTTTTTTCTTAGGAGCNGAATAATAAGATATCGCCTGATAGTCTGGCTTAGAATAATNTACATTGGCCCAGTCGGGTTCCTCCATGTTTTTCCATGCCTNATANGCTTTCAAACGCCATTGGGTCATCCATTCNGGCTCTTTCTTTTTTTGAGAGATGCGACGAACAACTTCCTCATTCAAACCCACGGGAAAAGTCTCAGAATCGATATCGGTATAAAACCCGTATTCNTATTCTTTAGTCTCCAGTTCCTTTTTTAGTTCTTCTTCAGTGTAAGCCATATCGNTATTTTATTATANGGAAAAACTTTCCCCACATCCACAAGTNCGCTCAGCATTGGGATTATTAAAAATAAANCCTTTNCCGTTCAACCCTCCNGAATACTCTAAAGTAGTTCCNAGAAGGTAAAGCANGCTTTTNTTATCAACCAAAATCTTGACNTGATTNTCTTCGAATAAACGGTCTTGATCTGATTTTGAATTNTCAAAACTCAAATCGTATGACAAGCCAGAACAACCNCCACTTTTCACTCCAACACGNACGAAATCTTGGGTGGGATTGAACCCCTCTTCACGCATCAACTGCGACACTTTTTCTTGTGCACTNGGCGATACTTTTATCATGTCAGANAAATCTTAATTTATGTAGGTACAAATATAGCGTATTTCCTATTAANAACAGGCTTTTACTATCATTTCTGACTATGGCTCAATCGACAATTCCTAGCGNNAGTGGGCCANTAGAATATCACTTTTTCCCTTGTTTNGATCANATGGTGGATTTTTACTGAAGGTTTGACCTACCAACATGACACCACCGTCNCTNCGAACCANAACGTCATAAGCNAAATCTTNNCCCTCTCCGCCCAATATCATGGTTTTTAATTCACTNCCGTCATCTGNNANATACATCAAAAATATATCATTTTCTCCCTTATTNNTGTNCATATCNCCATCAAGACTTCGGGAGTANCCTGTNATGAATGTNGACCCCAATNGTCCTTTGGTGATCGANGTGCCTNTGTCAAACTCACTTCCACCGAAATTGNAACTGCCGATCAATCTTCCAGATTTATCTANTATGATTTGCCACACATCAGATGANCCTCTAGNATCAATAACATCCANATCTTCNCTATGNGTATTTCCTATAATTCTATAATTACCATAAGAGTCTTCNATTACTCTAGAGGCCTCGTCCACCAAACTTCCTCCGTATGAATTTTCCCAAATCATNTNACCANNGGGAGANACCATTACGACCCAAACATCATAACTTCCTTTTGGGTTTTTTANGTCAACATCNTTACTTTCTGTGGTCCCAACGATCAAAAAATTCCCTTCTTGGGTTTGAATNGCATCATAAGATCTATCATTATTNNTGCCTCCAAAATACCTTTGCCATTGAATGTTACCGTTGGCGTCAATTTTATGACACCAGAATTCNCCTACTCCNTGGCGTNTGGCTTNGNAGGGTTTACCTGAATTTCCTTCTCCATTGGAAGCGGTTACATCCAAAAACCCGTTGAAAAAATATCCTCCGTCTNNTGTGNNAATAACATTGTAGGCATGGTCNTGACCTGAATATCCANAGGATTTTTTCCAAACCACTGCTCCTGCNGCATCTACCCGGATGATCCAATTGTCGTGGTAACCCTTGGTGGGGGGNACATCCCCATCTTGACTGTTNCTGTAACCCATNAGGACAAATCCTCCTTCCGGGCTTTCTACCAANGAAAAGCCAAAATCGTCNGCNCTCCCTCCATATGTTTTTTTCCAAGTAACNTCACCCTGCTCATCAATTTTGATCAAGAACAAATCCCAGTCATTANCCATNCGATCACTAAAATCNCCATCNGNGCTTTTGGTACTGCCNACTATACCATANCCNCCCTCTTNGAGTTCNATGATTTCCCTTGCCACCTCCTNATCGNTTCCNCCAAAAAATTTGACGTCTATTAAAGTGNCCGAGAANTNAAATGGANGTNTGNTTGTATTGGAAACNGGATCGGGNAAACACCCCCAAAAAAGTAATACTGTAATAATAAGAAAGATTTTTTTAGACACTTTTAATCTGATTTTTTGATGAGGAACAGTCCGTTATTGATATCGCTTATAGCAATTACACCACTTTCGAAAAAGGGATAGACGTTCCAAGCACCGTTGAAAGTAGTTGAATTGTGATCTGGAAAAGTATCAAAAAAACCGATTTCGGTCATTTCTTTATTTTCCAAATCATCAATGGATATTACCCTGATACCAGCTGTATAATTGGCCAGAAAAAACAAGTCACCTTTGACGTATCCATTATGATCTATGGCATCAGTAGCACCAAAATAAGTATGGTGAAGCACAGGGTTATCCAGATCATTAAGATCAAAGACCAATGTTCTGGTTTTCCCGCCGACTATAGTTTCGTCCAATTCGTCCCCCAGAATAAAAAACCTTTGGTCCTTATCGAACCAGCCCTGATGGGTATAATGATTGTTTTGATAGTTTATTTCGGAAATGGCTTTTGGATTTGCTTTATTAGTAACATCCACAATTACCAGTTTGCTTTCATTAGATCCCAGAAAAATTTCCTTACCGCTATAGTCTTGATCTGGCCCTTTATAAATGACCACTTGGGCGTCGTGGCTGTATCCTCCTTTACCATAACCACCAACAAATCGTATGCTGTTGGGATCGTTAAGGTCCAGGAAATGAACCCCTCCAAAAAATTCATCGTTTCTATTGGTTCCCACTACATAACCATAGCCGCTATCTGGGTTAATGGCTATATTGTGGGCCGTTGCTACAGTTTTGAGCACCCTGTCGGCGGTAAAGTTTTGTTTGGCTTCTGCCTTCCTCAATCGAGTGAGATCAAAAACTTGTACTCCGTGATCAGCTGCCTCACTGACGATATAAGCGTGATTGTTATGAACCTTGATGTCTCTCCAAGGACTGGTTTCTGTTTCAGTGGGCAATTTACCAATCAAAATGGGTTTTGTGGGTTCGCTTATATCGACAAATGCTGTCCCGTCATCTAGACCCATAAGTACATATTCTTTTTGAGTATCGGGATCAGTCCAGCCCCAAGAATCGTTACCATTGGTGCTTTCAAAAGAGTAAAGGTCGATATGAGCTAAGAGATCATAGCCATTACAAGGATTTTTACCGGCATAACCGTTTCTACACGGCGTTCCAATTTGATTATTGTCCTGAACATTATCCCTGCCTTTATTTACTGATCCAGTGGGGTCAATAAGTTGATCGTCATTGGAGTCTGAATCCTTTTGGCAGGAGGTAAAAACCAGCGCAAAATAGAATAATACAGAAACAAACCTAAAATTCATAGGTCAAATTTAGGGACGTTTAGAGACATTTGAATCTAAATTTAACAACAATTAACAGTTTGTTCTAAATCTTAGTAGTTTTGGTAAATGTTTCAAAATAAAAACACCACACCTCTTTCCGAATTGGGAGAATTTGGTCTAATTGACCATTTGACAAAAAACTTTCCTTTGATTCATCCCTCCACACACAAGGGTATCGGGGACGATGCAGCGGTTATGAACTTTACAGAAGGACAAACAGTGGTGACCACAGATATGATGATCGAAGGCATTCATTTTGATTTGTCCTATGTTCCATTAAAGCATTTAGGCTATAAATCTGTTATTGTCAACCTTTCAGATGTTTATGCAATGAATGCACACCCAACTCAAATAACATTCTCTGTTGCAGTATCCAATCGTTTTCCCTTGGAAGCTTTAGAGGAATTGTATGCAGGGATTGAATTGGCTTGTAAAAATTACAAGGTCGATTTGGTAGGGGGGGATACTTCTAGCAGCACCAAAGGACTGATCATTTCGGTTACAGCAATGGGGCAAGCCCAAAAGCAAAAAATCACTTACCGTTCAGGAGCAAAACCAAACGACCTACTCGTGGTGAGTGGTGACTTGGGCGGAGCCTATATGGGTCTTCAAGTATTAGAGCGCGAAAAGGAGGTTTTTAAAGTGAACCCCAACAACCAACCCGATCTGGCGCTTTACTCTTATTGTGTTGAAAGGCAATTAAAACCGGAAGCAAGAAAGGATGTAATAGAGCTTATGGAGGAATTGGGCATTGTTCCCAATGCCATGATGGACATCAGTGATGGGCTTTCTTCAGAAATTTTTCATCTATGCAAAGCCTCTAGAGTCGGGTGTACGGTGTATGAGGAAAAACTTCCTGCCGATCCCCAAACCTCTGGTACTGCAGAAGAGTTCAAAATCAACAGTAGTACAGCTCTCCTTAATGGTGGAGAAGACTATGAATTGTTGATGGCTATCAGAACTGAGGAATACGAAAAAATCAAAGGACACCCTTTGTTAACTCCCATTGGTCATTTTACAGATCAAAAAGATGATTGTAATATGGTTACAGGGCTGGGTCAATCAATTCCACTGAAAGCACAAGGTTGGAAAAATTTCAACAAAGATGAATCAGCCTAAAGCAACATCCAAGGTCATCATCACAATAAAGCCACCAATAAATCCTAGAGTGGCTACATCAGTATATTTGTCTAATTGCGTTTCTGGGATGACCTCCTCCACGACTACAAAAATCATAGCCCCTGCGGCAAAAGCCAAGGCATAAGGTAAAATTGGGGTGAAAAAAGTTACCGCTACAGCTCCCAAAACTGCAGCTATGGGTTCGACAATGGCAGACAATTGACCGTACCAAAAGCTTTTGAATTTCCTGATCCCTTGCCTTCTTAAAGGCATCGAAACTGCAATTCCTTCGGGAAAGTTTTGAATCCCAATCCCCATTGCTAAAGCAACGGCTCCTCCAATGGAAGCCTCGGGAATTCCGGAAGCCACTCCGCCAAAAAGTACACCCACTGCCAGTCCCTCAGGAATGTTGTGCATTGTAATAGCCAATACTAATAATGTTGTTTTGTGCCACGGGGTTTTGATACCCTCAGAGTCTTTAAAATTAATGTGTATATGGGGCAAGATTTTATCCAATCCAAAAATGAAAAAGGCTCCCAAACCAAAACCAATGGCAGCAGGAATGACCTTGACAAAGCCCTCACCAGGCGACATTTCAATACCAGGTGCTAATAGGCTCCAAAAACTAGCTGCTACCATTACACCCCCTGTAAATCCAAGCATTCCGTCTAAAAATCCACGGTGCATGGTTTTAAATAAAAAAACAAAAGAGGCCCCAAATGCTGTCATTAACCAAGTAAACACAGTTGCGTAAAATGCGCCTTTTACAGGACTTATATTCGAAAAAAAATCAATGATAGCGTCCATTATAGCGGGTTAAATTGCCGACAAATATATATAAAACTAACAAATTCCGCAGACTGTTGTTGGGATTGACTAATTTTGATGAACGATGAGTAAAAATCATTACGATTATATTATTTGTGGAGGGGGAGCTTCGGGCTTGCTTTTGGCATATAGGATATGTAATGACCCTTATTTTAAAGATCGATCCATACTGGTGATTGAGAAAGACTTCAAAAACACCAACGACCGAACTTGGTGCTTTTGGGAGTCAGGTATAGGAGATTTAGAAGAATTGGTTCATAAAAATTGGGATCAGGCCAATTTCAGTGCTGAAGATTTCAAACTGGACTTTTCCCTTCAACCCTTTCATTATAAGATGATCCGAAGTCTTGATTTTTATCAATCCATGAATAATAAACTATCTAAATTTGATCAACTTACCCAAATCAAAGAAAAGGTCAAAAGTGTTGAGAATAATTTAGTTACAACTGAAATTAAATCCTATCACGGAGGTATGATTTTTTCAAGCATTTATAATACCAACAGCTTGACCCTACAAAAAAAGTATCCCGTTTTATTACAACATTTTATTGGGCAAGTAGTCCAAACTCAAAAACCATGTTTTGATCCAAATAAAATTGAATTCATGAACTTTAATGTTCCCCAAAAGGGAAATACACGGTTTATGTATGTATTGCCATTTAAGCCTAACAAAGCTTTGTTGGAATACACACTTTTTTCTGAAAATGTTTTAGAAAGAAAAGAGTATTCAGATGCCATTGCAGAATTTCTCAATCAAATGCCTACAGGAGGTTACGAAATTCTGGAGGAAGAGGAAGGTAAAATCCCCATGACATGTTATCGTTTTGACTTAAAAAACAGTTCCAAGATATTATATATAGGGACAGCTGGTGGTTGGACAAAACCAAGTACCGGATACACTTTTCAGCGCATCAATGAAAAGACTAAAGAATTAGTGAATTTCCTTAAAACAGGACAACCACTTTCTCGATTCGCCAAAAGAGATCGGTTTTGGTTTTACGACTTGCTCTTTATTGATGTATTAGCCAAAGAAAATGCCAGCGGAGCGGAGCTGTTCAAAAGGATGTTTGAAAAAAATTCCCCAGAAGTGATCTTTAGATTTTTGGACGAAAAAAGTTCACTTTGGGATGAATTTCAAATTATGCGCTCTTTCAACTTAAAGCAATTTATCAGTGCCCTACTGAAAAGAATTTTCTAGTAGGTGCGGTTAATCAACCAACTTTTAAGGTCACGAAAATGATTTTTTTGATCTTCATTGATGGTAAGTTTCTCCAATTCAATGTCAGCCAAATCAGAATGGTGCTCAATAAAATCTCGGGTAGCAGACTGCGCAGATGTGGACTCAAATAAAGATTTTACCTTATTTATTTTTTCATCATCATCAATAGTTTCATTTCCCCCCAAAAGGAATTGTAATAAATGTCGTTCGTCTTCCTCTCCTGTCTTTATTGCCAAATGATAAAGAATGGTTTTTTTGTCCTTGAGAATATCTCCACCAATTTTTTTTCCAAAAGTTTCCGGATCACCAAAAGTATCAAGATAGTCATCCTGCAATTGAAAAGCCAAGCCCAGTTGGATGCCAAAGTCATAAATGGCCTTTTGATCCTCCTCGCTCGCTTTGCCAATGATAGCTCCCATTTTTAGTGCGCACCCAACCAAAACTGCTGTTTTCAGTCGGATCATTTCGATGTATTCTTCCTCAGACGTATCGGGTCGTGTTTCAAAATCAATGTCATATTGCTGACCCTCACAAACCTCAATTGCAGTTTTACTCAATAAACATGTCAATTTTTGAAAAATATCGATCGGATATTTTTCCAAACATTGGTATGCTTTAATCAGCATGGCATCGCCGGATAAGATGGCTGTATTGACATCCCATTTTTTGTATACTGTGGTCTTTCCCCTCCGCAAAGTCGCCTTGTCCATAATATCGTCATGCATCAAGGTAAAATTGTGAAAAACCTCCACTGCCATTGCCGCACCTATGGCCTTTTTAAAACTAACACCATAAGCCTCTGCTGCCATCAATGTCATAAAAGGCCGTATACGCTTGCCACCCAAATCCAACAAATACTCTATGGGTTTGTAAAGGTTTTGGGGAGATTTTTCTTGATTAAAATCTTCAAGTGCTGACTCAAACGCTTGTTGATAGACCTTCAAAAAATTCATTAAAATTAATTTGATTAAAAATACACAGCCAAAATTTAAAGAAAGATAAAAAAGATATAAACTTTGGAAACTTTTTTTGTTTTTTAAGTTTTCTGCAATAAGTTTGCAAAAAAATTACTTTGAAAAGAGATATCATTGTGTCGGCCTCGTCATTGTTCCTACAATATGGCTATAAGGCGGTAACNATGGACGATATAGCTGAGCACATGCACATCTCCAAAAAAACGATTTATGTCTATTTTAGTGACAAAACCTCCTTGGTCAGATCGGCAGTTTTTCATGTTTTCGAAGAAGTTAAAAATAAAATCATAANGGTTCAATCTTCATTCGAAAATCCCATTATAGCCCTGTATGAGATCAAAAAAATAGCAGTGGAAGTTTTAGGGAAAAAAGATAAATCTCCACAATACCAATTACAAAAATATTATCCCTCCATCTACATAGAAATCAGAAAGAAAGAACTTTCGGCCTTAGGAGAAACGTTTAAGATGAATTTAAAAAAAGGAATGGAATCAGGGCTTTTCAGGACTTCTATCGATACCGAATTTATTACCCGAATCTATTTTAATGGTTTTAGAGGATTACGAGATATAGAGTTATTTCCCCCTCAGGATACCGACATTGATTCGNTTATAGGAAAATACATTGACTATCACCTAAGAGCCATAGTTACCCCAAAAGGATTACGTTTTTTACAGAAATATGCTAATACTATATAAGTCCATGAAGATTCATTTAATTTTGTTTTTAACCCTTCTCACAGGTATTACTTATGCCCAAGAACTTCCTGATTCACTATCCTTGGAAGATGCAATTACTTTTGGGTTGATTAATAATAGGTCAATAATCAATGCCGATAGGGATATTCAAAAAGCAAAAAAAGAAAAATGGAAAACCATTGCATCGGGACTGCCACAGATCAGTTCTGAGGTCAATTACCAGAATTTCCTTGAAATGCCAGTCTCTTTGGTGCCGGCCGAATTTTTTGGAGGAAATCAGGGAGAATTTAGTGAGCTTATCTTCGGGACAGAACAAAATATGATCGGGTCATTGAAAATGGAACAATTAATTTTTGATGGCTCTTATTTGGTGGGACTTCAGGCCACCAAAGTATACCTTGCCATTTCAGAAAACCTGTTTGAAAAAACAAATTTGGAGGTAAAGAAGATGATTACAAACCTCTACTCCAACGTGCTTTTAGCTGAATATAATATCCTTTTCTTGGAAAAAAACAAAGCTTCATTGGAGAATAATTTCCAAGAAATCCATAATCTCTTTAAAAGTGGATTTAAAGAAGAAGAAAGCGTAGAGCAAATTCAGTTATCTCTGGCCCAAACTAACAGCCGTTTGAAATACGCTCAAAACATGGTAAAGATNCAACAAGACATGCTCAAATTTGTCATTGGCTACCCTATGGAAACCCCGCTGAAACTAACCGATGAACTAGATGATATTTTTAATGAAAATCTATACTTTGAATCCGCACCTGATCCAGACAACGTTGAAAACAACATTGACATAAGAATCGCAAGTAACAATGTAAAATCTGAATCGCTAAAATTAAAGCTTGAAAAATCCAAAGCACTCCCAAAAGTCAATGCCTTTNTAAACCAGACCTACACAGGAAACAGTAATGAATTCACTTTTACCAATGATGACCAAAAATGGTATGGGTCTTCCCTGCTGGGATTGAACGTTAAAATCCCCATATTCAGTTCCTTAGGCAGAAGTGCAAACACTCAAAAGGCCAAAATCAGCTTAGATCAAGCCAAGACCAATCTTGAGGAAGTCCAATCCAAAATTAGAATTGAAGTAAGAACTGCCCTTAATGAATACCAATTNGCTATCGACAATTACTACACCGAGAAAGAAAATTTAAGACTGGCCGAAAATATAGAGGGNAAAAATCAAATCAAATATTTTGANGGCATGATANAAAGTTTTGAACTTCGAATNTCGCAAATTCAGCTCTACANTGCCCAAAATAATTTTGTCAGTGCCATTCAAAAAGTAATCACTAATAAAATCGAACTGGAAACGCTCTTAAATAATTCTAATACTAACTAGTCNATGAAAAAAATTATNCACGCCCTTTGCACAATCNCCCTAATAATTGCTTGTTCTGGAGATCAATCTGAGACTACTTCAAATCTGATCAATGCAAAGGACCTAAATGGCTTAAAAACAAAAAAAGAAGAAAAGTTAAAAATCCTCAATGCATTGAAAGCAGAATTAAATCAAATTAATGCCGCTATATCAGATTTGGATCCATCTGAAAAGCTGCCATTGATTTCCATCTTTGAGGTAAAACCCGAAAATTTTGACCATTACATAGAAATACAAGCCAACATTAAAACACGACAAAATCTGATGCTTTACCCCGAGTACAATGGGATACTTAAAAAAGTATACGTGGAGGAAGGACAAAAGGTTAAAAAAGGAAAAATCCTAGCAAAGATCGATGATGCAGGACTTAAAAACCAATTAGATCAATTACAGATACANACAAACCTTTCAAAGATAANTTACGAGCGTACANAAAGACTATGGGATNAAAATATCGGCTCAGAAATGAATTTNCTTCAAGCCAAAACTAAATATGAAAGTCAATTAAAAACTATCGCCCAGCTAAANAAACAATTACAACGTACACAGATTTTNGCTCCTTTCTCTGGAACCATAGACGAAATTGTGGCAAATACGGGAGCCAATTTGATGCCCGGACAAACCCCNGTNATGAGAATNGTNAATCTAAAAAAGATGTACACAGANGCAAGCGTACCAGAGCGCTACATTGAGCAAATAAAAAAGGGAACTTCTGCNATTGTTAAGATTCCTATGTTGGATAGAGAATACCAAACCACCGTNCGTCAGACTGGAAATTTTATCAATCCAAACAACCGAAGTTTTAGAGTGGAAACCCTACTTCCCAACCCCGACGAAATGATNAAACCAAATCTTAACTGTAAGTTGAAAATCAACGATTACAGTAATCCCGAAGCACTGATGATACCGCTGCGTATCATCAAAGAAAATGCCAGAGGTGAAAAATATGTTTTTAANTTAAAATTAGACGGTAAAGATCAAGTTTATCTCACCAAACAAGTTTTTTTACAATTGGGGAAAAANAGTATGGATAAAATAGAAGTATTGGAAGGCATTCAANCCGGTGACTTACTTGTAGACGAGGGCGCAATCATCGTTGAAAATAACCAAAGGGTTAAAAATATTCAATAATTGGATACCAAAAAATGAAAAAACTACTCAAAGAATTTCCTTTATCAAGTTGGGCCATAGATCACAAGACNGTAATCTATGTCATTATGACCCTGTTTTTCTTTTTGGGTATCCGTTCCTACAAAATTATGCCACGGGAGAGTTTCCCAGAGATCAATGATACTAGAGTTTTTGTGTCAGCAGTTTTTCCNGGAAATACTGCAGAGGATATTGAACGATTAATTGTCTACCCCCTAGAGGATGCTCTAAAAGGGGTATCAAATTTGGTGGATATTACCTCAACTTCTGAGGAGGATTTTGCCGTGATTCAATTAGAGTTTGATGAAAATATCCCACTAGATCTAGCCAAACAAAAAACAAAAGATCTGGTCGACGGAGTAGTATCGGGTGCCGATTGGCCCACTTTTAATAACGCAAAAGTTGAGCCTACAGTAGCAGAATTAGATTTTTCTGAACTGATGCCTATTTTGAGCATAAGTATGGTGGGCGATTATCCGATAGAACAGATGAAAAATTTTGCAAGTTATCTAGAGGAAAGAATAGAGCAAATGCCTGAGGTTAAATCAGCAGATATAAGAGGAATTCAGGCTTTTGAAGTTGAAGTCGCTGTTGACATCTATAAAATGACTGCTGCTAAAATTAGTTTTAATGACATTATTAATGCTATTGGAGGAGAGAATACAACTATTTCTGCAGGAAATATAATAAGTGATGGTAATAGAAGGAGTTTAAGAATTATTGGAGAAATTTCTGATCCTAGTGAGCTAGAGAATTTTGTAGTAAAAAGTGAAAATGGAGCTACATATTTGAATGATATTGCAAAAATTAGCTTTAAAGAAAAGGAAATCACATCATTTGCGAGATCATATGGTGAAAAGGTTGTTTTAATTCATGTAAAAAAAAGAGGGGGGAAAAATCTGATCCAAGCTTCTCAGAAAATACAAGCATTAGTCGATGACATCGAAAAAAATATTTTTCCAAAAAGTATCAAAATGGCCATTTCCAACGATCAATCAGCCATTACTCTCAATCAAGTCAGCGATTTGGTAAACAACATCATCTTTGGAGTATTGTTGGTGGTTACCGTATTGATGTTCTTTTTGGGTTTTAGGAATTCCCTTTTTGTAGGTTTTGCGATTCCTATGTCCATGTTCATGTCATTTATGATTCTTTCCATATTGGGTTATACCATGAACACGATGGTTCTGTTTGGACTAGTAATGGGGCTTGGAATGTTAGTAGATAATGGGATAGTTGTGGTCGAAAATGTCTATCGTTTGATGGAAAAAGAAGGCATGAGTCGAATTCAAGCGGCTAAAGTTGGTATTGGTGAAATTGCCTCTCCCATTATTGTTTCCACAGCCACTACAATTGCAGCATTTGTTCCCTTAGGAGCATGGCCTGGACTAATGGGTGAATTTATGATCTACTTCCCCATCACCCTCTCGGTAGTATTGGGATCTTCTCTGATCGTAGCCTTGTTTTTCAACTCCATGCTTGTCTCGCGTTTTATGGAGATCAGCGAAAGACAGATCACTCTCAAGGGACTGCTTAGGCTGACCCTCATCTTAGGAGGACTGGGTCTAATTTTAATTTTCAACAAAGGAGTTTTTAGGGGATTGGGAACGTTGATGATCGCCATCACATTACTCTTTTGGGCTTACAAATATTTCCTCAAAGGGCTGGCTTCAGTTTTTCAAAATCAGTTTTTACCAAGAATGGAAAAAGGCTATCGTTTGTTTTTGTCATTGGCGCTAAAGGGTTATCGACCAATCGCCTTTTTGATCGGCACATTCGTGATGTTGATTTCCTCTTTTGTGTTAATGGGTATTTTTCCACCCAAAGTGGAGTTTTTCCCAGAAAATCAACCACTTCAAATTTTTGTATACATAGAATATCCTGAGGGAACTGGCATCAAAAAGACCAATGCCATTACTCAAAAGATTGAGGCAGAGATTTTTTCAGTAATTAATCAAAAAAAATACCTTAAAGGGAATTACAACTATTTGGTAGAGAATTTTTTGGCACAAGTTGGTGAGGGGGCTGGAAACCCAGAAATTGACGGTGGGGTTACCAATGAAATGCCACACAAAGCCAAAATTTCCCTCACCATGCGGGAATTTAAATTCAGAAATGGACTGTCGAGTGAAAATCTTCGTAGTGAAATTCAACAAACTCTCAGCGGCAAATATCCAGGGGTATTTATTTCTGTAGAAAAAGATGCCAATGGTCCACCTGTAGGCTATCCTATTAACATCGAAATTTCTGGCAGGAATTACGAAAAACTCATTGAGAGTGCACAGCTAATGAAAGATTTTCTTAATATGGAAAATATTCCAGGAGTGGAGGAACTGAAAATTGATGTTAACAAAAATAAACCGGGAATCCAACTGAGTGTTGACAGAAAAAAAGCAGGTGAGTTAGGCGTTTCGGCAGGGATGATTGGATCCCAACTGAGAAATTCCCTTTTTGGTGCAAAAGCAGGTATTTACAAAAAAGACGGGGAAGACTATGAAATTAACGTCCGCTTTCAAGACCAGTACCGTTATGACATTAATGCCCTGTTCAACCAATTCGTAACCTTTAGGGATCAATCCTCAGGAAAAATTAAAGAGATTCCCATTGCAGCACTGGTCAAAACCCAAAACTCTTCCTCCTACAGTGCCATTAAACATCGGAAATCGATTCGACTGGTCACATTATATTCAGATGTATTAGCCGGCTATAATGCCAATGAGGTGGTAGCCAATGTAAAAGCCGCTTTGATGAATTATCCTCTTGATTTTGGAGTTGAATTTAAATTCACAGGTGAAATCGAAGAGCAAGACAAAAACATGACCTTCTTATCAAATGCTCTCCTTGCAGCCCTTGCCTTGATAATGTTGTTGCTGGTTTTCCAATTCAACTCGATCTCTAAACCAATCATTATCCTAATCTCTATTTTCTTAAGTTTTACTGGAGTATTTTTCGGAATTACACTTTTTCAAATGCCATTTGTGATATTGATGACCATGATGGGTATTATTTCACTGTCGGGAATCGTTGTGAATAACGGTGTAGTGCTTTTGGATTATACCCAGTTATTAATTGACCGAAAAAAAATAGTTTTAAAGCTTCCAGAGGAAAGCATGCTGCCTAATAATGAGGCCATTGATGCGATTATCGAAGGTGGGACTGCTAGATTACGTCCAGTAATTCTCACTGCTGTAACCACAATATTAGGATTGATTCCATTGGCAATAGGGCTAAATATAGATTTTTTTTCCTTGTTTTCTGAATGGAATCCAAAGGTCTTTATTGGAGGAGACAATGTTATTTTCTGGGGACCTTTGGCCAAGACCGTGATTTTTGGATTAACTTTTGCTACTTTCCTAACCCTGATCATTGTCCCCGCTACTTTCCTGATCACCTACCAGATTAAGCTGAAATGGAAAAAGCTATTTCAAAAATAATTTTTGGTCATGGAAAAGGCTTATTACATTTGCAACTAATTCACACAAAATGTTGAGATCACACCACTGCGGCGAATTGAATGAAAATCACTCCGAGGAAAACGTTACCCTGGCCGGATGGGTCCAAAGGATTAGGAATAAAGGTTTTATCGTTTGGATCGATTTGAGGGATCGTTTTGGGATCACCCAATTGGTTTTTGATGAGGAGCGTTCACCCAAAGCGGTTTATAAAAAATCTTTGGAGTTGGGGCGTGAAGACGTGATCCAAATCAAAGGAAAGGTAATCGAGAGGGAATCCAAAAACCCCAATATGGCTAGCGGAGGGATCGAAATACTGGTAATGGAATTAACGGTATTAAACGCCTCCAAAACTCCGCCATTTACCATTGAAAATGAAACGGACGGGGGGGACGAGCTGCGGATGCAATATCGCTATTTGGATTTAAGACGCGACCGGGTAAGAGAGAATCTCATCTTTAGGCACAAAGTGACGATGGTAGTTCGGAATTTTTTATCCCAAGCAGACTTTATCGATGTAGAAACACCCTATTTGATTAAATCTACTCCTGAGGGAGCTCGTGATTTTGTCGTGCCTTCCAGAATGAATAGCGGACAATTTTATGCCCTTCCTCAATCTCCACAGACCTTCAAGCAACTCCTTATGATCGCAGGTTTTGATAAATATTTCCAAATCGTAAAATGCTTTAGGGATGAGGACCTAAGGGCCGACCGGCAACCAGAATTTACCCAGATCGATTGTGAAATGACATTTGTTGAACAAGAGGATGTCTTAGCTCAATTTGAGGCCCTGATCCAACACCTTTTGAAAGAAATTAAAGGGTTGGAGTTGGGTGACTTTCCCCGAATCACTTTTGCAGAAGCAATGGAAAAGTACGGTAATGACAAACCCGATATACGTTTTGGAATGACTTTTGGAGAACTCAATGCACTGGCACAAAATAAGGGCTTTAATGTATTTGACAGTCAAGAATTGGTAGTGGGAATTGCAGTACCCGGAGGTGCCAACATGACCCGAAAAGAAATTGATGGGTGGATCGAATGGATAAAGCAACCTCAGATTGGTGCCAAAGGTTTGGTGTGGGTTAAATTTAACGAGGATGGAAGCTACAAATCCTCTGTCGATAAATTTTTTGGTAGTGAAGATCTGTCCCAATGGGCGACTGCAACAGGAGCAAATGCTGGAGATTTGATCTTTGTGATGGCAGGGCCAACCCAAGCCACCCGAACCCAACTGAGTGCCCTACGCATGGAAATTGCTAAGTCAATGGGACTAAGAAAACCCGACGAGTTTGCCGCCCTTTGGGTGACCGACTTTCCGCTGCTGGAATGGGACGATGAGACGAAGCGATATCACGCCATACACCACCCTTTTACCGCTCCTAAAAAAGAGGATATTGGTTTGTTGGAAAGCGACCCCGCTAATGCAAAGGCCAATGCCTATGATCTGGTATTGAATGGAAATGAAATTGGTGGTGGTTCCATTCGAATCCACGATACAGCCCTGCAAGAGAAAATGTTTGATCTGCTGGGATTCACAGAAAAAGAAGCCCAAGAACAATTTGGCTTTTTGATGGATGCCTTCAAATACGGTGCTCCACCCCACGGTGGAATTGCATTGGGACTTGATCGCTTGGTAGCCATACTTGGAGGTAGCGAGACCATCAGAGACTTTATCGCATTCCCAAAAAACAATAACGGTAGAGACGTAATGATCAATGCACCGGCAGCTTTAGAAGATGCCAAATTGAATGAATTATACCTTAAATCATTGTCCAAAAATCCTTGATCAAAGAAAATACTTACAACCACTAGATTCATTAGTCATGAGATACTTGTTGAGATTTCTTTTTTTGGGGATTCTATTCAGTTTGGCAGCAGGGCTTTATGTCAAGGGCTCCGGTAATTCTTTTTTGGGAAATAAAATCATCGGATTCACCGTATTGACCTCTGCGTTTATCTTTATGCCACTTTTTTTGGTACATCGATGGAAAGGAAAAAAGCTGAAAGACTACACTCTTTCCCAAGAGAATTTAGAAAAACTTCGGAATTCGGATCAAAAAAAATGATCTAATTGAGTTTACCCGCTTAAGAAAGTGTAACTTGCACAAAATTTTAAATTAAAATATGACTGGTACAGTTAAATTCTTTAATGGATCCAAAGGTTATGGGTTTATTACAAATGACGAAACTTCAGAAGATGTTTTCGTTCACGTTTCTGCCCTTGATGGGCTAACACTCCAAGAGGGTGATAAAGTTGAATATGTAGAAGAAGAAGGAAAAAAAGGGAAGCAAGCTTCGCAAATTTCCCTGTTATAATATACATTTACGACTCATTAAATGCCTCCTTAGTGGAGGCTTTTTTATGGCCTTTTCTTTTGAAAAAATCCCTGGATTAAAGCCGCTGCCTCATCAGCCATGATCCCCTCCAAAACAGTAGCCTTTGGATGAGGTGTTAATTGGGCCTGTTGATATCCTCTTTTTTTGTCTTTGGCTCCAAAAACAACTTTACTTAGCTGGGACCAATAAATCGCACCCATACACATCACACAGGGTTCCAGAGTAACATAAAGGCTACAACCAATTAAATATTTTCCGTTTAAAAAGTTTGCTGCCGCTGTGATGGCTTGCATCTCGGCATGGGCTGTCACATCATTTAGCCGCTCTGTCAAATTGTGGGCTCGGGCAATGATTTTGTTGTCAATTACCACCACAGCCCCTACAGGCACTTCATCCGCATCATAAGCTTTTTGGGCCTCCAGCAAGGCCTGCTTCATAAAGTAATGATCATCAAATTTTTCCATTGGGTGAAAATACAAAACCCCTTCAGTGGGTACAAGCGAAACTTTATATTTGTAACTTAACCCGATCATTTATCACCCTAGAATGAGTGGAAAAAAAAGACTCTTCCTTCTTGATGCCTACGCACTAATCTTTAGAGGCTATTATGCTTTTATTAAAAATCCCCGCATCAATTCCAAAGGAATGAACACCTCGGCCATTATGGGATTTATGAATTCGCTTTTGGATGTGATCAAACGCGAAAAGCCCGACCACCTGGCAGTTTGCTTTGATAAAGGAGGCTCTCAGGAAAGGACAGATATGTTTACCGAATACAAGGCCAACCGAGACGAAACTCCCGAAGCCATTGTCATTGCAGTGCCCTACATTCAAAAAATACTCCAGGCAATGCATATACCGGTAGTGGTAAAGGAAGGCTTTGAAGCCGATGACATCATTGGCACCTTAGCCAAACAAGCAGAAAAAGAAGATTACCAAACCTTTATGGTAACCCCAGATAAAGATTTTGCCCAACTGGTTTCGGAAAACATATTTATGTATCGCCCCGCCCGTATGGGCAATGGTATCGAAATTTGGGGAGTACCCGAAGTTCAAGAAAAATTTGAAGTCGAAAGACCGGAGCAGGTCATCGATTACTTGGGCATGATGGGCGACAGCGTAGACAACATTCCAGGACTGCCCGGGGTAGGAGACAAAACTGCCAAAAAGTTCCTAAAGCAGTTTGGCAGTATGGAAAACCTACTCGAGAATCTCGACCAGGTTCAGGGCAAACTCAAAGAAAAGATTGAGGCCAATAAAGATTTGGGTGTGCTGTCCAAAAAATTGGCCACCATCATCACAGATGTCCCCGTTCAATTCAACGAAAAAGATTACGAGCTTTCTGATCCCGATATGGATGCTGCCTCTGCCATTTTTGAAGAACTGGAATTCAGAAGAATACAGGAAAACTTTAAAAGGATTTTTACCTTTAATCCCGAATCAAGCCCTGCAATAACACCAGCAGCTCCTAAAGCTCCTACTGCTCCCACTGCCCAGTTTGATCTCTTTAATCCCCCACCGGGACAAGGAACTACCGCTGTAGCTGAAACTTCAAGAAACAACCAACAATCGGTCAACCACCAATACCAATTGGTGGATAGCCCTGTCGGAAGATCCTTGTTACTTGAAAAATTACTCCAACAAACCAGCGTTTGTTTTGATACAGAAACCACCGGTCTGGATGCCCTACAAGCTGAGTTGGTCGGCATTGCTTTTAGCTGGGAAAAACAAAAAGGTTATTACCTCGCTCTGCCGCCGAATAAAGAAGAGACCCAAGCCATCATGGATACTTTTCAACCCTTTTTTGAAAATCCGCAGATTGAAAAAATTGGTCACAACCTGAAATACGATCTGAAAGTTTTGCTCAAATATGACCTTAGGGTCGCAGGGCCGCTTTTTGACACCATGATAGCCCATTATCTGATAAATCCCGATATGCGGCACAATATGGATATTTTGGCAGAAACTTATCTGAATTACAGCCCACAATCCATCACCGAATTGATCGGTAAAAAAGGAAAAAATCAGGGCAGTATGCGTGATGTACCTTTAGATCAACAAACCCAATATGCCGTGGAAGACACCGACATCACCCTCCAGCTCAAACATCATTTTGAAAAAGAACTTGCCGAAGCCCTCACCACCGAGCTCTTTAAAACCGTTGAGATTAATTTGGTGGAAGTATTGACAGATATGGAAGCAGAAGGTATCAATCTGAATGTGGATTTCTTGAATGAACTGTCCAAAACCCTGACGGCTGATATTATGATTTTAGAAAAAGAAATTTTTACCGAAGTAGGGGAAACTTTTAATTTGGCTTCTCCCAAACAATTGGGGGTCATACTTTTTGAAAAACTTAAACTGGTAGATAAACCCAAAAAAACCAAAACCGGACAGTATTCCACTGCCGAAGATATTCTCTCCTACCTGGCCAAAGACCACCCAATAGTAGCCAAGATATTGGAATGGCGCTCCCTACAAAAGCTAGAAAATACCTATGTATCGGCTTTACCCAATGACCTCAACCCTCGTACCCAAAGAATCCATACGGTTTATAACCAGGCAGTAGCAGCCACTGGACGTTTGAGCAGCAACAACCCCAACCTTCAAAACATTCCAATCCGAACCCCCAGAGGGCAAGAGGTACGCAAAGCTTTTATCCCCCGAGATAAAGACCACATACTGATGGCTGCAGATTACTCTCAGATCGAACTTAGGATCATCGCTGCGCTGAGCAAAGACCCTGCCATGGTCAAGGCTTTTCAGAACAACGAAGACATTCATGCTTCCACCGCTGCAAGAGTTTTTGATGTTCCTCTCGAAGAAGTGACCCGCGAACAAAGAAGCAATGCCAAAACAGTAAACTTTGGGATCATTTACGGGGTTTCGGCCTTTGGATTAAGCCAACAGACCAACCTGAGCCGCTCTGAGTCCAAAGAACTCATCGATACCTATTATGCCAGTTACCCCGAATTGAAACAATACATTGCTGACCAAGTGAACTTTGCCNGTATTTGGANCATGGCTATGTGGCCACTGTTTTGGGACGACGCCGATACCTCAAAGACATCAATTCCCAAAATGCCGTGGTAAGAGGNGCGGATGAGCGAAATGCGGTCAATGCTCCCATTCAGGGAAGCGCTGCCGATATCATCAAACTAGCCATGATCCAAATACACCAAAAGGTCAAAACAGAAAATTGGCAATCCAAAATGTTACTCCAAGTCCATGATGAATTGGTTTTTGACGTGNTAAAAAGCGAGAAAGAAGACTTTGAAAAAATGGTCAAAACCGAAATGGAAAATGCNTTTGATATCGGACTGCCCCTATTGGTAGACGTTGGTTTTGGAGAGAATTGGCTGGAGGCGCACTAAATTAGGATGTTTCAAGCGGGTTTGATTACCTCAAATCAATTGTTCACTGAATGATTTTTTCATGATAATCTAANATTAAAGTTCTGAAAATTTTTTTCTCAAANTCATCAAGCATTTTCCCAATAGAAAAATACATTCTTGAGAAAATGAAAGCCATTTAAAAAAAGTTACATGATAATGGTATTTTGGAATCTCAGGAAAAAAAGCGAGATTGGNGTTTAGAGGANTTGGAGAGACACTTATNGGTAAATATTCATAAGATAAGTCTTAAATTTTAGGAGGACTCCAAAACCTTTAAGTTATTAAAATCATAAAACTTACGGACCACTAATAAAAAGGTGAAAATATTTTTACGGAAAAAGGAATAATTGTANATTTGCAGCCCTGAAAAGGGTATTTAAAAAATTTAATCGTGGATACACTGAGTTATAAGACCATTTCGGCCAACGCCAAAACTGTTGACAAGCATTGGGTATTGGTAGATGCCGACAGCGTTCCCCTGGGAAGAGTTGCTTCTGTAGTTGCAATTCACATTCGCGGGAAACACAAAACCAATTACACTCCCCATGTTGACTGTGGTGACAACGTCATTGTGATCAACGCTGGAAAAGTAAGTCTGTCTGGAAACAAGTGGAAGCAAAAGCAATANATTCGCCATACGGGATATCCTGGAGGACAAAGATCACTCAATGCAGAGCAGTTNAATGCCAAAGGTCCAGAGCGTTTGATCGAAAATGCCGTTAGAGGAATGTTACCCAAAAATAAACTGGGNGCANCTTTGTTCNGAAATCTCAAAGTTTTTGNCGGCAGCNAGCANAGCCANGAAGNTCAAAANCCTAAGACCATTAATATCAAAGANCANATATAAATGGAAGTCATTCANACNATCGGTAGAAGAAAAACCTCTGTTGCCCGTCTNTACGTNTCCAAAGGAAAAGGAGCNATNACGGTAAACAAAAAGAATTACACCGAGTTTTTTCCGACTGCCACTTTACAATATNAAATCATCCAACCCCTTGCATTGACNGAAAATGAAGGCAATTTTGACCTTAAAGTGACCGTAAAAGGCGGTGGCTACAATGGTCAGGCAGAGGCAGTAAGGCTTGCAATTTCTCGAGCTTTGTGCAAAATAAATGAGGAAAACAGAACGGTTTTAAAACCCGAGGGCCTATTGACCCGTGATCCCAGAATGGTTGAGCGCAAAAAATTCGGACAGAAAAAAGCAAGGAAAAAGTATCAATTCTCCAAACGTTAAAAGTATTTTGGAGCTGATAAGTTCATTTATTTCATTAAACCCTGTTGCTTTAACCGCTATGGCGGGAAACAGTTTAGCATCTAAATAAACCCAAAGGTTTATTGCTACTATCAAGAGAACGTAAACTAAAACTATGGCACAAACTAACGTAAAAGACCTGCTCTCAGCAGGCGTCCATTTTGGACATCTTACCCGTAAATGGAATCCTAACATGGCTCCNTANATCTANATGGAGCGNAANGGNATNCACATCATNAGCCTNTATAAAACNGTGGCNAAGATNGAAGAAGCCNCNNNGGCTNTNANAAANATNGCTGCNTCTGGNAGAAAAATNCTNTTNGTNGCNACNAAAAAACANGCNAAAGANATCGTNGCCGAATCNGCTCAAAAAGTNAAAATGCCCTACATAACAGAGCGATGGCCCGGTGGCATGTTGACCAATTTTGTCACCATCCGTAAAGCTGTTAAGAAAATGGCAGCCATCGACCGAATGAAACAGGACGGTACCTTCGAAACTCTTTCCAAAAAAGAAAAACTACAGATAGATCGTCTAAGGGCGAAATTAGAGAAAAACCTTGGTTCCATCGACGATATGACCCGGTTACCCGGTGCCCTTTTTGTCGTAGATATCAAAAGAGAGCACATTGCGATCAAAGAAGCAAAAAAACTAAAAATTCCAATTTTCGCAATGGTAGATACAAATTCTGATCCCAGAGAAGTGGACTTTGTGATCCCTTCCAATGACGATGCTACGAAGTCCATTGGTAAGATTATGTCTTTGATAGTTGATGCAGTCCAAGAAGGGCTCCAAGAGCGAAGAAGCGAAAAAGAATCCCAAGAACAAGCAAAAACAGAGGGAGCTGCTGAAATTGAAAAAACTGAGGCTCCTGCTGATGCAACTGTTGCTGTTCAGGCAGAAGAAGCCTCTAATGTTGAGGTAGCCAAAAAAGAATCTACAGCTTCAGAGGATGAAGCCCCAACCGATGGTAATGAAAAAAAATAATTAATCTTATAAATTAAGTATGAAAATTACAGCCGCTGAAGTTAATAAACTGCGTAAGTCCACCGGGGCAGGCATGATGGATTGTAAAAAAGCATTGGTTGAAGCCGAAGGTGATTTTGACAAAGCTATTGAAAACCTTAGAAAGAAAGGTCAAAAAGTAGCTGCCAATCGAGCCGATAGAGAATCCTCAGAGGGTGCGGCATTGGCTAAAGTAAACGAAGACAAGACTTGCGGTGTTTTGGTGTCGGTCAATTGTGAAACCGATTTTGTTGCCAAAAATGACTCCTATCTGGAGTTGGCTCATGCCTTGGCAGATCACGCATTGGGTTTTGATACTAAAGATGCTTTCCTGTCAAGTGAATTTATGGGGATGACAGTAGCTGAAAAATTAACCGAACAAACCGGGGTGATCGGCGAAAAAATTGAAATCGGAGGATTCAGTAAATTAACTGCTCCTTATGTGGGTTCCTACATCCATGCCGGTAATAAAATTGCCACTTTGGCGGGTCTTTCAGGCATCGTTGACAATGCCTCTGAGATCGCCAAAAATATTGCCATGCAAGCTGCTGCTATGAATCCGATTGCTCTAGATGAGGATGGTGTCGATGCAAGTATTGTTGAAAAAGAAATTGAGATTGCTAAAGATCAATTGCGTAAAGAAGGGAAGCCTGAGGCCATGTTAGACAATATTGCTAAAGGTAAGATAAAGCGTTTCTTCAAAGACAATACTTTAGTTAACCAAGACTATATCAAGGATGGTAAAATCTCTGTATCCGACTACGTTAAATCCGCTGACCCGGATTTGGTGGTTACCGGTTTTCAACGTCTTGCTTTGGGCTAAATAAGCAACCTAAATAAAAAGCACTTCCTTTGGAGGTGCTTTTTTTTTGCAAAAAACTTAAATTGTGATATGAGGAAAAACCATAAGCGCTGCTCTTGGTGTGAAGGAAATACATTGTACGAAAAGTATCACGACCAGGAGTGGGGTGTTCGCATAATAGATGACTTTAAATTGTTCGAGTTTCTCACTTTAGAAACCTTCCAGGCGGGACTGAGTTGGATTACNGTTTTNCGAAAAAGAGAGCATTTTAGANTGGCTTTTGACCAGTTTGATTATGAAAAAGTAGCGCTATTTGGAGATGAAGAAATTAAGGTTTTGTTAGAGAACGAAGGTATCATAAGACACAGNCAAAANATCAAAGCAGCTGTAAACAACGCCCAACGTTTTATTACAATACGCCAAAAACACGGAACCTTTTCCCAATACATTTGGGATTTTGTCGGAGGAAAACCTCTGCAAAACAGCTTTAAAACCCTCGATGAAATCCCTGCGAAAACAACACTTTCCTCTACCATCAGTAAAGATTTAAAGCAAAACGGATTTCAATTTGTGGGCCCTACAGTAATCTACGCCTTTATGCAAGCCACGGGCATGGTCAATGACCATTTGNTAAGTTGTTTTCGATATCAGGAACTATCCCNATAGATTANAAAGGCAGNTCATCCTCCGGACCGTCTNNAGGNTCATCAGCAGGTTCNAATGNGGGAGGTGGAGGCATGGGAGGTATTTCCGAGCTTGACGANGCTCCAACAGNCTCAATCCTCCATCCCTGGATGGAGTTAAAATACTTGGTCTCCCCTTGAGGGTTGACCCACTCTCGGCCCCTGAGGTTGATCCCTATTTTTACATTTTGACCCATCTGAAAAGCATCGAGCAAATCGCATTTGTCTTGGATAAACTCAACCAGGATATGTTGAGGATATTGCTCCTCAGTCGTGATGACCAACTCTCTTTTCCTAAATCCGTTGTTGCCATACGTTTTGGTCTCATCCAACCATTTTATCTTTCCGGAAACTTCCATATTTCGATTTTTGATGTTTGGGCAAATTTATAAAAAGTTTTGTCCGCAAAAGAGTGGAATGACTTTCTTTTATTTCCAGTATCTTAGCTTTG
Organism: Flavobacteriaceae bacterium; assembly: GCA_002687665.1. Lineage (GTDB taxonomy): Bacteria > Bacteroidota > Bacteroidia > Flavobacteriales > Flavobacteriaceae > UBA8316. The sequence goes on along the minus strand of NZAX01000067.1, from coordinate 1,752 downwards.
TCTAATACTGNAATCCAGTGCTTGGTTTTATCAAAAAAAACAAGAACAACAGTTGGCTTTTGGGNGCCTTTCTAATCGTTGCTTTGATCTTGTGGAATACTAATATTTTATTTCAAAATCTCAAAAAAGAGGAGCGTGCTAAAATGGAGTTATGGGGCATGGCTCAGCAAGAATTGATCGAAAATAGTACCGTCAANAATCTTACTTTTGAGGTATTACAACAAACTTGGATCAATCCAATGATTCAGGTAAATAGTCAAGGTAAAATAATTGGATATAAAAATATAGACTGGGATCCAAAATCTGAGGATTCATTGGTGATTTACAAACAATTGGAAAAAATCCAAAGAGAAAACCAGCCCATTTTGATCCGATACCAAGACAGTCTNTCTAATATCAATCAAAAATTATATTANGGGGATTCNATACTACTTAANAAACTNCAATATTACCCACTGGCATTGTTGTTAATTATTTTTCTTTTTGGAGCGGTATTATACTTCGTTTTTAAAACCTCCAAAATTTCAGAACAAAACCGACTATGGGCAGCAATGGCAAAAGAAACCGCCCATCAAATCGGAACCCCTTTGACTTCTATGATAGGATGGATCACTTTACTGAAAGAAAAAGAGAGGAGTGAACCGTTGGATGAAATGGAAAAGGACATAGAACGACTTCAGGTAATTACCGACCGTTTTTCTAAGGTAGGCTCGCTACCTGAATTAGAACTTGTAGATATCGTTGGAGAAACCTTAAGAACTCTCAAATATCTGGAAAAACGCAGTTCTGACCTTATCAGGTTTGAAAGCGAACTCCCGCNTAAGAAAATCTTTCTTCCATTGAATCCGCAACTCTTTAGCTGGACACTGGAAAATCTTATCAAAAACGGTATCGATGCGATGAAAGGTAAGGGGACCATAATTCTCAAGTTATTCGATGAATCTCAAACGATCAGTATTCACATCAGTGATACCGGTTCAGGGATCAAAAAAGAGAACTTTAAAAAGATTTTTAGTCCAGGGTTTACTACCAAAAAAAGGGGGTGGGGCCTAGGCTTATCTTTAGCCAAAAGGATTATTACAGACTACCATAGGGGTAAAATAAGCGTAAAAGACTCTGTGCTTCGAAAAGGGACGACCATCGAGATGATTTTAAAGAAACCGAATCAAAAATGATCCCGAATTTTTGCTGCAGTGGCTTTGAATTCTTCCGGAGTGAGACTGACTTTTTTCTGAAAAGTAGCGTCTTTCATTGACTGAAGGGGAATCAAATGAACGTGAACGTGAGGCACTTCCAAACCGATAATGCTCATTCCTACCCTTTTGCATGGAATAGCCTTGCCTATAGCCAATGCTACTTTTCTTGAAAATTGCATCAGCAAGTTGTATTCTTTCTCTGAAAGTTCAAAGACTTTGTCTACCTCATTTTTAGTTATACATAGAGTATGGCCCAAAGCGTTGGGATTAATGTCGAGAAATGCGAAACAGTATTCATCTTCGTAGACTTTATAGGAAGGAATTTCTCCAGCTATTATTTTTGAAAATACACCCTGCATTTTCAATCGCGACTAATAGAGACTATTTCCAACTCGATGGTGCCATTGGGTACATGGATCAGGGAAATTTCTCCTTCTTTTTTCCCCAATAAACCTTTTCCTATAGGTGAATCAACGGATATTTTACCAGTTTTGAGATCAGCTTCACTTTGAGCAACCAGCTTGTACTTCATTTTGGTTCCATTACTTTTATTTTT
>NZAX01000066.1 GCA_002687665.1 Flavobacteriaceae bacterium | reverse complement strand
AGCCTATTTAATGGTACCTGGATTTCAATATTAGTATTCCCCCTGTAAAGTTTTCCTTTATCAGATTTCCATTTTCCTTTTGGAAGGACAACTGTTCTTGATCTCTTACCTTTGGATAGCAGTGGTGCTACCAATATTTCATCTCCCAGCATAAATTGATCTGTAATTTTTGCGTATCCTTTATATGGAAAAACATATTCCATAGAGCGAACGATTGGTTCTCCTGATATAGATGCTTCTTTGGCAAGATTTAATATTTTACTTTTAAAAATTTCTCTTAAATCAACTGCTTCAATGACTGCTTTAAAGTGGGTTTCATCTAAAATTCTCCATGGAGCAACAGAGAATTGCATCATAGGCATCAATGCATGAACCTGAGTTGATCGAACGACCAATTCTTGGTCAATAGGAGCGTCATCTAAAAAAGATGTAAATTGTCCACCCCCTATCATGTCAGGACAGCTAAAAGGGTATCCCATTAGTCCCTCCAAAAGCATTTGTGGAATAAGTTTTTTTATATCTGTCCAGTCGTGGCTTTTATCATGTAAACGTTGAACTAAGGGTTGCCCTCCCATTTTCCAGGTAGCTCTGTATTCATTAAATGGATATTCCAATCCAACCTTTGCAAACAACTCAGTATGCGCGTTAGGGGTTAATTCTTTTACAGACTTAATTCCCTTATAAAATCTCGAATCTCCAGCATCCAATTTAAATCCATCTACCCCATATTCATCTATAAGTCGGTCAAGTTCCCCTTTGAACCATTTATCTCCCTCAGGGTGTGCAAGATCTAATAAGGCGCTTGTTCCATTCCACCATCTAACCATTGCTGGCCTTTCTTGATCATCTAACATAAATGCTCCTTTTTTTTCCAATTCCCTATAAACATCAGAGTCTGGACTTACAAAAGGGCAAACCCAGAGCATCACCATAAACCCTAGCTCTTTTAGCTCTGTCATCATAGCACGTGGATCTGGAAATCTTCCCTGATGAAAATTCCACTTTCCGTAGTCTTCTTGCCAATTATCGTCTATCATGATTATTCCAGGCGGCATACCATTTTCGACAATTGCTCTGGCGTAATCAAGTATATCTTTCTGATTCTGATTGTAGGTTAATTCAATCCAAGTATTGTATTGTGGAACCGAAAAGAAAAGTTCGGGAGGCATTTTTCCAGAAGGTGGAAAATAATTTGAACTTGCATATAGATATGCCTCTCTTAAATTATCTCCGGCTTTCATATACTCCAATGGAGCATATGCCTTATCGAAGAAAATCCTTTTATCAGTTACTTTGAATCTAAACGGTTCATCTGACCAAACCAATTCGCCCTTTGTCGACAATAAAAGTGGCTGCATCTGGTTATACCAACACGTCCCGAACAAATCAGCTTCATAACCATTTTTTAAAGGCATTTTATCTCCCTCAAAAATAATTCCAGCCCACCATTCCGTGTCAGCAAAAATTTTCACTTCTAAGGAATCTATAGTTTGAGCTTTCATTTGAACCAAAAGAAAACATGATAAAATTAATGTTAAACTATTTTTCATTTTTTTTATTGAGTATGTTTAGAATAAAATTCCTCTGTTATTAAATTGGAACTTGATAATTAATTAAAAAAGTTCAAATTCCATTTATCCCTCCAACTGATTTCAATCCTATTTTCTTTGATTTCAATGGGTAACCAAATATATTTTCCTTCGATAGGATTTTCTGGAGTCCACCTATCTGCCATAAATATATAAGCGTTTTTTAATCCATGAACAGGTAAAATATAGGTACTTTGAGAATTGTAAGTTGTCAGGGAGTCTTTACTAACACATGGGTTATTGAGTTCTTTCCATGGACCAAAAATATTATCAGAACTTGCTGATCTGGCAGCGTTTGGGCTCCATCCTGTGCATCCAGATGAAATTATAAAGTATTTTCCTGAGGAGGTTTTCATTATGGTTGGAGCTTCATTAAATTTACTTGGGAAGAATCGTTTATACCTACCAGCGTGGGAGAGGTAGTCTTCTGTTAACTCTGAAATATGCAGAGTGCTATTGTCTTCAGAAGAATATATATGATAAGCTTTATCATCATCGTCAACAAAAAGAGTCATGTCTCTCGCCATTTGTCCCTTTTCAAAATCTCTTCCAAGAATATTTAAACTATCAACGTGCTTTGGTAAATGCTCAGGGCCACCACCATATACACTTTTAACATCTTCAGAGACTTCTTTTTTGTGAAAATCTTTAACGTTTAATGGCCATACACCAGCATTTGGTCTTACTGATTTTAAAAAATTAAAAGGGCCGTATGGGCTATCTGAATATGCAACACCACTTCTGGCTGAAGTATATCCCATGTTTAAGGGCTCTAAATGGAACCACATTACAAACTTTTTGGTTTTTTTATTATAAATTACCTTAGGCCTTTCCAGTATACATCCTTTATATATTTCAGAGTTAGGGTCAGTCTCATTTACTTTTAAGACGATCCCTTTATCTTCCCATTGATATAAATTTTCAGAAGTGTAAAGGTGAACGCCTACCTGTGCAGTATTGCCTATCTTACCCTCAATTTTATGCTCCCCATACCAAAAATACGTCCCATTATGAAATAATACCCCTCCCCCATGGGCGTTAATTGCAACTCCATTATTGTCTATCCACTCTTTTCCTGGAAAGAAATTATTGCTTATTGTTTTACTTGAATTTTCAGAACATGCAAAGATTATTGTATATAAACTTAACAATACAATCTTTTTTAATAGTGATAATAACATGATTTCTTGACGTTTTTTAGTCGATTGTTGTAAAAGACGAAGCAGGTAACCCTTCTTTATTTATCAGTGATCCAATAGTCCAGTTTTTCCATCCATACCTGACATTTACAGGGTTTATAACATTTTTAGAATAGAGTCTTAATTTATTATTAATGATTTTAGCACGAGCATCATAAAATTCATTATCCTCCCCCGCTATTTCAAAGCCATAATTATCACTTTTAAATTCTAAACCTGATCCTTTACTAGTAAAATCAACTGTGAGATAATTTCCATTAGTTTGATGACTTTTATATACTGGACCGGAAGACAAATAATCAAATCCATACTGTTTGTCAAGAGCCAAAAGAGCAAATCTTTTTCCTACATCTTGTTTGTTTTTTGGATGAATATCGTCCTTTTCGCCAATATCCATTAAAACAGCCATACCTGTATTTTTCGTGGTTAAAAGTGTTTTCCGTTGGGCTTCTCTTACCCCTAGAGTTCCTGCCTCTGGAAATGGAGCGAGTTGAGCGTAATAAAATGGAAAATTATAACCCCATGCCTCTCGCCAGTCTTCAATCATACCAGTAAACAAAGTTTGATAATCTTCGAAATTTCTTGTGTTAGCCTCTCCTTGATACCATAGTGCACCCTTTATTGAGAAAGGAATGATATTTGACAAAATTCGATCATATAAAATCGAATACTCATTAGCCCCCCCTATAGTTACTCCTCTGTGAATATTATCTTTTAAAAATTTTGATTTATTTAATAGTTCTTCATGATTAAGTCCATGTACAACGAATTGTCCGTTTATGAAAAATGCATGATGAATAAATTTGAATTGATTGATCGGGATTTCAAATCTACTGGAGGCATTTTTCAATATTATTTTCCCATTAAAGCCGCCAGGACCGTCAATATCTGTTAGTCTAATAGCTAAAACATTTTCACCTATTTTTAAATTGGATTTTTCAATCACATACCTCCTTTCTTCACTCCAACTAATTGTATTTCCTATTAACTTGCCATTAAAATATGTTTGATCGCTGTCATCAGCGCCATCCTTATAAATTAACTCAAAATTTGAATTTACATCTGTAATATTAATTTTAGTTCTAAGCCATATTGTTCCATTACTTAAAAGTAAATCTTTTGGATCAAACACATTTTCAAATCTACTGCTCAAAGTTGCATAACCAATATCATGGTATTTCTTTTTCCAACTTTGCCATTGTGAATCATCAAAATTAACATTCGAATAATCTTTATCGTTTAAATCAAGGTTTTCCCAACTCTCCAAGTCCGGTTTTTGATCTGAATTTAAAGGCAAATTAAATGTCTTAAAGCCAAATTCAAGTTCATTAAGTTTTGCAACAGAGTCATTAATTCTCAAATAAGAGTTAACTATACTGTTGTAATCTTTCATTGAAACTTCTTTTTTGTTAATTGAAGGAAGTTTAAATGAAGTAAGTTCAGTTAATTTTCTTCTACTTGTCCATGCCTCTACCCTTGTTCCTCCCCAATAAGCACCAATAATGCCAATTGGAACATTTAGCTCTTTGTGAAGTTCTCTGGCAAAAAAATATCCGGCTGCACTAAAACTTTCAACACCATGAAAATCTACTCTCTTGGAGGCATTTTCAGTAGTAACAATTTTCCATTTTTGAGTATTGACTACTTNTCCAGAAAGATCTTGTGGATGATTGAAAAATCTAATTTCGTTATAATTAGCATTTTTAATTNCTTGGTCTTGATTATNAATACAATTATTACATTGATTTAGTTTCCAGTCCATATTTGACTGCCCAGATACAAGCCAAACCTCTCCTATTAAAATGTCCTTCAATAAAATGGAATTATTTTTGTTTTTAACTTGAACAACGTGGGGTCCCCCTGCCTCTGGTGTTAATAAATTAAGCTCCCAGAACCCATCACTATCTGTATTTACTGAAGAAGATTCACCCCAACTCCCTCTCACTTCTACCTTCTCATTGGGTTTTGATTTTCCCCAAAAAGCAACTTTAGTTTGCTGTTGCAAAACCATGTGATCAGAAAAAATAGGTGCAAGACTTAAATCTATCGTTTGTTGTTTACATGAGTTAAAAATTAATATAAAAGATGCTATTAATAAATTGAAGTAGATTTTGCACATATCTGATTTATTTATATTTCTAAAAAAACGATAAAGACTTACTACTCTATAACAAACAGAAAGAGAAAANCCCTTAAAGGCGTNATAATTTTAAACTAAAAATACATTAAAAGTGTTTATGGTTTAGTCACAACTACCTTCAGTCCATGATTTNATGCCAAAGGATTCNGCCACACAATCATTTCCATATGTGACTCCGTTACAACCACAAACGGGCTTATATTCCTTAGTACAAGGGATTTGCTTGGAAGGNCCCTTACATTGATCTGATAAATTGTTTTTTCCGCAGCTCAAAACAACAGANAACAGCATTAGGGGAAAACTCATAAACAATTGGCTTCTTAAAATCATTAAAGCTCTTTTAGGCTCAGGTTCTTCCAACGAATTTTTTTGTTGGCTCTAATTTTATCTTTTCCTATGCTGTGAAGTTGAAGAGCGATGTAACCATTGACAGTCAGATCGTCGTAAACATCTCCGATAATTACACCATTAACCCAAGATTGTATGTGATTATCTTTGACTCTAATCTTATAGTGATTCCACTCCAAAGGTTTGAAAGCAGACTTAACCTTTTGGTTGATTCCTGGAGTATGGAGAAAACCTCTTCCCGCCTCTTCATATATAGCTCCACTCCAAGCTCTGGAGGTAGGGTCAATTTCGATTTGATAGCCCCAAAAAGTACCGGCCTTGCGAATAATATTTATCAGATCCTTTTTTCCTTCTTGATCAAACCTTCCTCCCCAACGGACTGTTTCTGTATCATTTTGATATATATTACTGCGAATCTGGACGCCTGAATTTAAAACAGTATCTAATTTAACATCAAATTGTAACTCAAAATTTTGATATTTTTTTTCGGTATGTAAAAAAGTATTAGGTAAACCTGTTATGGCCTCTGCTACAATACAATTGTTTTCGACATAAAATTTACCTCCACCATAATTTAACCATCCATTTAAATTTGAGCCATTGAAAATCTTTAATGAGTTGTTATTACAATTAGTAAATATTATAAGAATCAGAATAATATATGTGAATTTTTTCATCGTTTGGTTATGATTTTAAAACTTTTCTTAATTAAAATTTTATAGTCTAATTATTCTCATATAATAGAAAAACTACATGGATTAAGATTGAAAATAATTAAATGTCGAAAATTTTTTATCAATTTATTTTAAACAACATTGCTAATTATAGGTTTTGTTATACACGGGTTAACTTTACAGGGTATGTTTTATTTGAATTCCATTGTGGAACATATAGGTTGTCGTCATTATCAACGCATACATCATGAGGATTCAAAAATGTTTTTTGATCATATACAGGCGGAAGTAAAACTCCATCTTTGTACTTGGGCTTACTTCCCCCTGGCATGGAAAGTACATTGTTATTTTGATCTAAAACTGCAAGCATTCCATCGAATGAATCCCATTTATTAGTTATGATGACAGCAAAATAAATTAAATTCCCCTTTAATACAGGTCGACAAATAAAGCATCCTGGCAAAGAAATTGTCTCTAGATGACGGCCATCTAGGGAGAATCTTTTGAATTCATTCGCACTCCTTGAGGTAATTAACAAACTTGGGTTGGTAGGGTCACGGTGGTCGAAAGTGATGCCATGAGCACAATCGAATTGGTCATCAGCCTTGCCCCTACCTCCAAAATAACGAACGAAATTACCTTGAGAATCGTATTGAATAATAAAATCTTTGCCATAGCCATCGGCAATGTATAGGTCACCATTGGGCGCAATAGTGGTTTCTGTGGGTTTAAACTGGTCGGGGGTTTCGTAATCAGGAATTTCCGGAGGGGCATTATAAGTAATCAGTATATTACCTTTAAGGTCTGTTTTACAAACTTTGTGGGTCTTATAGTCTGTGATATATAAAAATTCTTCGTTTCCTTCTTCAGCAATGGTCAAACCATGTGCTCCTGGAAATTCTGTTCCCCAAGCTTCCAATATTTTACCAGATCGATCGTAAATCAAAATGTTGTTTTTT
>NZAX01000065.1 GCA_002687665.1 Flavobacteriaceae bacterium | reverse complement strand
CTACTCCTGATAATAAAGTTGTTTTTTGGATAAATTTTCTTCTGTTTAACATAATTAATTGATGTTTAGTTTCTCAAATTCCATTTCTAAACTTAAACGTATAACTTTTGTATCAATTTAATGCTATTCTTACTATAAACGTTCAAAAAAATTTCATGATATAAAAATGATAATTTCATTCCAAAAAATTACAAACCTTCACAAATAAAATAGGTATTAAAACAATATAAAACTTTTTGAAAAAATATAGGTTAACAAAATCGATAAGACTTAAGTGTTATTGAAAATTTTTACTGAGACATCTTTTTTTATATCTTTCAAATTCTAAAAATTAACCAAATGATTCATATCAGATTCTTTCTTTACGTTTTAATTTTTACCTCTATTGCCAATGCACAAAGCTGGAAAGCAGTTGAGGGGAAAATAATGAGTAAATGGGCTGAAACCGTAAATCCGGAAAATGTATGGCAAGAGTATCCTCGCCCTCAATTTGAAAGAAGCCAATGGAAAAACCTCAATGGACTTTGGGATTATGCAATTTTGAAATCCCATCAAATCCAACCCCAAAAGTTTCAGGGAAAGATTTTAGTTCCCTTTAGTTTTGAGTCTTCTTTGTCGGGGGTAGGGAAAAAAATCAATCCAAATGATAAGATGTGGTATAGGAGAGGTTTTAAGCTCCCTAAAAACTGGACTGGAAAAGATGTTGTAATTCATTTTGAAGCAGTAGATTACAAATGTGCTCTCTGGGTAAACGATATTTTGGTGGGAACTCACAAAGGGGGATTTGATCGTTTTTCTTTTAATATTACTTCATACCTAAAATCCAATGGAAGTCAAAAAATCGTATTGGCAGTAGAGGATGCTACCAATTTCAGTTCACAGCCTAGAGGTAAGCAACAAATCAATGCTAGTGGTATCTACTACACCCCAGTTAGTGGAATATGGCAAACCGTTTGGTTGGAAGCTGTCTCCTCGGAAAGCTATTTAAAACAAGTGAAAACAACCACCGATATTGACAAAAGCACTGTGTCCCTTATCCCAATGACTAACGTGAGTTTAGTGAATAGATATAAAGTAGCTGTGAATATTTTTTTTGACGGAAAAAAAGTAGCTTCGGGAATTACAAAACCCAACACACCCCTGCATTTAAAAATAGAAAATGCCCAGCTGTGGTCACCCGACCACCCCCATCTCTACGATGTCAAAATGGATTTAATCAATCCTTCTGGTAAGGTAATCGATCAAGTTAAGAGTTATTTCGGTATGCGAAAAATAAGTTTGGCGGATCACAAAGGGGTCAAATATCTCTTCTTAAATAATGCACCCCTTTTCCACTATGGCCCCCTTGACCAAGGCTGGTGGCCTGATGGATTGTTGACCCCTCCCTCTGACAAAGCCATGCGATACGATATTGAAATGACCAAGGCCATGGGCTTTAATATGATACGAAAGCATGTAAAGATCGAACCCGATCGATGGTATTTTCATTGCGACCAATTGGGAATTATGGTCTGGCAAGACATGCCCTCTTATAACAGATTGGCATTGAAAACACCTGAGCAAATGGAAAATACCAAGAAAAAGGAAAGAATCTACAATACCTTAGAAAGAGTAAAAAGAGAAGAGGCGGATCTTAACAGAAGCTCAGAAAATGCCACCCAATTTGAATTGGAACTCCGTCGTATGGTAGACATACATTTTAATGCTCCAAGTATCGTCATGTGGGTTCCTTTTAACGAGGGCTGGGGCCAATATGACACTTGTAGGATCACTGATTTTGTAAAACAATTAGATCCAGATCGATTGGTCAATCCTACTAGTGGTTGGTCACTAAGACCCTGCGGTGATATTTATGACATTCACACTTATGATGTCGACCTGACTGTACCCCCTATATCTCTTGATAGGGCTACGGTAATTGGAGAGTTTGGAGGTATTGGCTACCCTATAAAAGATAACCTATGGAATCCCGAAATGCGGAATTGGGGCTATCAGACTTATTACAATACCGAGGAATTACTCAAAAACTACATCTACAAATTCAATCAGATTTTAGACATGAAACAGAGAAATGGACTCTCTGCAGCTGTTTATACTCAAACTACTGATGTTGAGGGGGAGATCAATGGTTTAATGACATATGACCGAAAAGTTACCAAAATCCCTGAAGAAAAGCTAAAAGAATTACATACCAAACTATATCAAGAATAATCTTAACCAATGAATATCAAAAAGTTAATTTTAGTAATCCTTTTGCTCAGCTTTGTATATTGCGAGCAAGCTAAAAAACAAAAATTCGTGTTAGAAATCAGTAGTTTCCAGACCGAGATTGAAGGAAAAAAAACAGACTTGTATCAACTAAAAAACGAAAAAATCGAAGTTTACATTACAAATTACGGTGCAAGGATTGTAAGCCTCCTTTCACCTGACAGAAAAGGAATAATGGGAGATGTTGTATTGGGATTCAAAAGCATAGTGGATTATCAAAAAGCTAAAACCCCCTATCACGGATGTTTGATCGGAAGGTATGGAAATCGAATCGGCAAAGGAAAATTTAATTTAAATGGAGCAACCTATGAACTCCCCATTAACAACAACGAAAATCACCTCCATGGTGGGCCAGACGGATTCCACAATCANGTTTGGGANGTTATTGCTGTAAATCAAAACTCNATTNTAATGACCTATATGTCNAAAGACGGAGAGATGGGATACCCAGGAAATTTGACGGTAGAGGTTACCTATGCGATCAATGGTAACGAATTAAGCATAGCCTATAAAGCTAATACAGACAAAGCCACTCCGGTCAACTTGACCAACCACGCTTTCTTTAATTTAGCTGGTGAAGCGAGGGGCAGTATCAATGATCATTTATTGATGATCAATGCCAGTCACTTTATCCCAGTAGACGAAGGTTTGATACCCTTGGGNGAAATACAATCGGTAGAAGACAGTCCTTTTGACTTTAGAAAAGCGAAAACCATTGGTAGGGATTTAAACCAACAAGGCTCAGATATCCAACTCAGTCGTGGGGGTGGCTATGACCACAATTTTGTTCTTGATAAGGAATCTCAAGGTAGTATGAGTTTGGCAGCTCGAGTGGTCGATCCCAAAAGCGGGAGACAAATGGAAATTTTTACCGAAGAACCNGGAATACAATTTTACGGAGGCAACTTTATGGATGGAAGTGACGTTGGAAAGTATGGTACAAAATTTAAATACCGTGCTTCTTTTGCACTGGAAACCCAACATTATCCTGATTCACCCAATCAGCCTAAATTTCCAAGCACAATTTTGAACCCAGGAGATACCTATCAAACGAAAAGNATTTACAAATTTTCTAACTCNAAATGAAGGGNAGTAACTAAGTCTCTANTANAAGAAAAGTAGCCAACTGCGGAGGGAATATAGTTGAGAATTAAAGAAAAATGATTANTCGTTGGAGGGTTTACCAATAGTTGCGAGTATGCCGCCATCCACATAGAGGATTTGTCCATTTACAAAGTCACTTGCCTTTGCACTAAGAAACACGGCTGCTCCTTGCAACTCGTTAGGATCTCCCCAAACTCCTGCTGGGGTTCTGTTTACGATAAATTCGTTAAAAGGATGTCCATCTTTCCTTATGGGTTTTGTTTGTTCGGTTGCAAAATAACCTGGGCCAATTCCGTTGACCTGAATATTATGGGGAGCCCATTCGACACACATATTTTGAGTNAGCATTTTCAATCCTCCCTTGGCGGCAGCATAGGCCCCAACAGTATTTCTGCCTAATTCACTCATCATGGAGCAAATGTTGATGATTTTACCAGCTTTACGTTGGATCATTCCTTTGACAACGGCTTTGGAAACGATAAAAGGACTGACCAAATCAACTTTGATTACCTGCTCAAAATCGGCCACCTCCATATCAACCAGTGGCGTTCGTTTTATTATACCAGCATTATTGACCAAAATATCAATAGGACTCACTTCATTCTCAATTCTTTCAATTGCCTTTTGAACTTCTTCTTCATCTGTTACATCAAAACGATAACCAAAAGCTTGAATTCCTTCGGCCTTAAAAGCGGCTACAGCCTTGTCAATTTTNTCTTGAGAACTGTTACCGTTTATAATTACGATGGCTCCGGCCTGGCCAACTCCCTTCGCCATCGCCATCCCCAGTCCATGCGTAGCACCGGTAACCAAAGCGACCTTTCCAGTCAAATCAAATAGAGAAGNGCTCATGCTCTTATCTTAAATTGGGGATAGGACAACCATCCATATCGCCGTAGTCTAAATTTTCTCCAGCCATTCCCCATATAAAAGTATAATTGGAAGTTCCNGAACCGGCATGAATTGACCACGGGGGNGAAATGACAGCTTGTTCGTTGGCCATCCAAAGGTGTCGGGTTTCATCGGTGGACCCCATAAAATGACATACCGCTTGATCTTGCGGCACCTCGAAATAGAAATAAACTTCCATTCGACGATCGTGGACATGAGCGGGCATGGTATTCCAAACCGACCCGGAAGCCAATTCGGTCATTCCCATTTGCAACTGACAACTCTTGACTATNCTGTTGACAATGAGTTTTCTGATGGTTCTCGCATTGGAAGTTTCCGCTGATCCCAGTTCTACAATTTCGGCTTGNTCTCTCCCTACTTTTTGNGAGGGATAGGCATGATGTGCCGGAGCAGAATTGAGGTAAAATTTAGCGGGTGAAATNGAGCCCTCACTGGAGAAATGTACTTCTTTTGTTCCCCTACCCAGGTAAAGCGCCTCTTTATAATCTAACTCATAAGTTTCCCCATCGGCTGATACCGTTCCTTTACCTCCCACATTGATGATGCCCATTTCTCTTCGTTCAAGAAAGAAATCTGATTTGAGGGGTTCCANGGTGTCCAAAAAGACACTTCCCTCTGTAGGAATAACCCCACCGGCCATATAACGATCGAAGTGGGTATAGACCCAATTTACCGTGCCAGTTCCAAATACTTCTTCGATTAAAAATTCATCTCTTAAGGCCTGAGTACCCATCTGATTGGTTTCTCTTTGACCTACAGCATAGCGGACTTCGTAATTATTATTCATTTTACTGTCTTATTTTTTTTATCAATTTAAGGGTTTCTGCAACTTTTGTTTTGAGTCCTTCAAAATCCTCATTTGCCAATATCTCGTTGGAAATCAATTTAGAACCCATTCCCACACAAGTAACCCCTGCATCAAACCAACCTCTAAGATTATCTTCCTCAGTACTTACACCACCGGTGGGCATAATACTAGTCCAGGGTTGTGGTCCTTTAATGGCTTTGACAAAGCCGGGGCCATAGGTACTTCCCGGAAATAGTTTTACGATTTCACCCCCCAACTCTTCAGCTCTGGCAATCTCAGTAAGGGAGCCGCATCCGGCAGACCACAATACTTTTCTGCGATTACATACCACAGCAATGTCCTCTCTCAATACAGGAGTAACAATAAAATTTGCACCCAATTGCATATAGAGTGATGCCGCCGATGAGTCAGTTACAGAGCCTACCCCTAAGATCATATCGGGTAATTCGGTGAGAACATACTTATTGAGTTCATCGAATATTATATGGGCAAAATCGCCTCTACTGGTAAATTCTAATAATCTTGCTCCGCCTTCATAGCAGGCTTTCAATGTTTTTTTTGCGATCTCAATGTCGCTGTGATAAAAAAGAGGGACCATTCCAGTCTCCGCCATTTTTGATACGACTTCTAAACGGGTAAATTTTGCCATAATTATCTTGCTACGCGGCCACTGGCGTCACCGCTCATTAATTTTTCTACTTCAGCTACAGTTACCAAATTAGCATCACCCTTGATAGTATGTTTTAAACAAGAGGCGGCTACTGCAAAGTTCAGTGCATTCTGATCGTCCTCAGGGTACTGTAACAATCCATAAATCAATCCCCCCATAAAGGAGTCACCCCCACCTACTCTATCCACAATGTGGGTGATTTGATATTCAGGACTGGTATAAATATTTTTACCATCGTAAAGTATCCCTGCCCAAGTATTGTGAGAAGCGGAAATGGAACCTCTAAGAGTGGTGATTACTTTTTTTGCTTTGGGAAATTTTTTAATCATTTGCTCGCATACTGATTGAAAAGCCTCGGCTTTTACCTGATCGCCTTGGGTGGTTATGTCCAATCCCTCTGGTTTGATCCCAAAATGTTTTTCGGCGTCCTCTTCATTACCTAAGATGATATCACAAAAGGATGTCAATTCAGTCATGATGGGTTCTGAGGGTTGGCCATACTTCCAAAGTTTAGCACGATAATTCAAATCGGTAGAAACGGTAATTCCCTTTTCACTGGCGATTTTTACGGCTTCCAAACAAGCATCAGCAGCTCCTTGAGAAATGGCCGGGGTAATTCCCGTCCAGTGAAACCAACCAACACCCTCGAACACAACATCCCAATCAATCATTCCGGCAGTTATCTCTGCCATAGCCGAGTGGGCACGGTCATAGATGACCTTACTACCTCGACTTACCGCTCCGGTCTCCAGAAAATAAATCCCCAGACGGTCACCCCCATAGGTAATGTGCTGGGTGCCAACCCCTCTTTTACGCATTTCCATCATCGCGCATGCACCAATGTCATTTTGAGGTAAACGGGTTACAAATTCAACAGGTACACCATAATTCGAAAGGGACACAGCAACGTTGGATTCTCCCCCTCCATAGACCACATCAAAGGTGTTCGCCTGTGAGAATCTTAAGTTGCCCGGAGGTGAGAGTCTTAACATGATCTCACCGAAGGTCACTACTTTTTTCATGAAATTATTTAATATTAATTTGAATGGGGTTTTCAATTTTTATTGCCAAATCATCCAAGTGCTTTTCCCAAGCTTGATGATCCGCAAATTGTTTACTTTCAGACCAGTAAAAGCCTACATAATAAACCAATGACTGGTTTATAACTTTAAGATCTAAAAACACATGATTTTGATCCTTTATTTGGGGGTTATAGACATGTTGACTTTTAAAATACTTTTTGGGGGTCAAAATCGCATTACTCAGTATTGTTTTAAAATGATTTTGTTTAAAAACAAGGATATTGTTCTTGTCTAAAATGGTGCCATTATTTTCTTGCAATGAAATTCCAGCAGAAATATGATCCGTTCCCTGAATGGAAACTTCAATTTTCATCAGGTTGTTTCCGAAATCCAA
>NZAX01000064.1 GCA_002687665.1 Flavobacteriaceae bacterium | reverse complement strand
TGTAGAAGCTGGGGTTTCGTGAGCATAAACATCTTTTCCAAAAATTACCCCACCTTGTCTTCCTACACCAGTATTGGTAATCCCTGGTTTTTTAATCAGGTTAAACATTATTTTGAAAAAGGAATTCATTGCGATCCACCTTCGTTGAAAGACAGGGTCGAGGTGGCCAAAAGGCATTTGGAAATGTCCATCGCTTGGAAAGGTGAGGTTTTGGGGGTTTTGGAGACTAGACGTCATTACACCAATTACTTTAAGGGAATTCCCAATTTTAAACCTTACAGGACTGCAATGGTAACTGCCATTGATCCAAATGAAGTTTTTGATACCCTCAACCGTGTTTTAGATGAAGTGATTGAACCCGCTTGGGGATAATCTAATGTTTTAGACCACGGCTCGCCCATGTTGAGGCAATACTGCCCAAAAAAAGGAGGGTTCCCATCACTAAAAGAGAGTTTTCTAATTCCCATTTGACGGGATATGCTAATGATGTTCCCGGGACATTAATGAAGGGACTCCATTGTTGAATCAGGATCACAAGTGAAGACAAAAGTAGACCGATTCCTCCCCCAAATATAATTATCAACAAGCCTAGGGTAAAAAAGATTTGGAATAATTGTTTGTGATTTATTCCCATGGCTTTTAAAATATTCATCTGAGATTTTTTATCCAAAATCATCATCACTAGGGCACCTACTAAATTGAAAAGGGCAATTATCATAACTAAAGTGAAAATTAGATAAATAGCTAATTGTTCTGTGTTGAGCATTTTGTATAGGGCTGCATTGAGTTGTTCACGGTCTTTAATCTGAACCGAGTTACCCATTACCTTTCGAATCTTGTTTTTTAAATATTCAAGATCAGCTTGTGGAGAGACTTTTATTTCAATGGAGGAGAAAATGTTTTGGGGGTATTTCAACAAATTTCGTGCAAAATCCAAGGAGCTGAAAATGTATTTTTTATCAATGTCTTCACTGATTTGATACAAACCTATTGTAACGGCCTGTTGCGAGTGAAAAGGGGTTTGTCTTAAGCTGCCGTTTAAATTTTTTAGGGGAATGCTGATGTTAAGAAAAGAGCCATAGTCGTATACGCCCAGATCCATACTCGCACCAATTCCATATCCTGCAACAATGGAATTGGATTCGGGAACCAACCATTCTCCAACTGCAACAAGAGAATCTGCTGGAATAACATTGAGGTAATCCCGCCCCACTCCCTTTAAATAGGCCACTTGAGTCTTTTCTTTAAACGAGAGGAAAACTTTTTCCTCCAAAATGGGGCTAATTGCTTTGATATCTATATCCTTTTCCAATACATTGATTTGGCTACTGTCCAGGAGTATGGTTTTGCCTTGTTTGGCCTCAACCCTCAAGTCAGGATCAAAGACATTTGAGAATGACAAACCAAAATCTTTTAAACCCGAAAAGGCACTTAACACAATCATAAGCGCAGCCGTCGCCACCACAATGACTAGTAGAGCAATGGAGTTGATTCTGTTGATTACGGTTTGTCTGCTTTTTGAGAAAAAATAACGCCAAGCGATTTTGAAAACAATTGGCATAGTTTAATTTTTTTGTCTTTTGTTAGGTTCCTTTGGATTTCTAATCGGATTTTCCGGTTGATTCAGCGCTTTTTCTATCGCATCTACATAATCTAAGGAATCATCGATATAAAACGAAAATTCGGGTATACGTCTCAATTGGTTTTTCATTCTTTGAGACATGTCATGCCGGATTTGGAACTTGTTTTCTTGAATACCTTTTAACAAGGTATCGGCCTTTTCTGGAGGAAAAATACTTAGATAGACCTTGGCCAAAGACAGATCAATTGTTACGTTGACCTTGGTAATGGAAAGTACAAGGTTGGAAGCCCCATTGTTTCTTATGGATTCTTGAAGCATGGCAGCCAATTCATGCTGTATTGCAGTAGCCACTTTTTTTTGTCTAGGAGTTTCTTCCATAACACATATATTAACAAAAGTAGGCATTCCTAGTGATAATTATTATTTTTAAGTCCATGAGAATGATTAGAACAAACCTGTCCTTCACATTTATTTCGATGGCTTTCTCCGTAGCTTCAATTTTTGCTCAAGGTGACCTTGAGATAATGCGCCAATTGATATTTGAAAAAACCAACGCCTTGAGGGCTGAAAAAGGTTTGCCTATATTGGAAAGATTGGACTCATTAATGGATTTGGCTCAGTTTCACAGTGAAAACATGGTCAAACATGACTTTTACGATCATTTAGATCATTTGGGTTTAAATCCCACACAGCGGGCTGAAAAATTTAAAGTTAAGGCATGGGTAAAGAAGGGGAATCAGTTTACTGGTATTGCCGAAAACATTGCTCAAATACCTTGGTTTGAAAATGTAAGAGGATGTGGCGATACCAGATCCGAAGAAGATCTAGCCCAATGTATGGTTACTGGGTGGAAAAACAGCCCTCCTCATTACAATAATATTTTGGGGGATTACACCTATTTGGGGGTCGGCTTATTTTTTGATAAAAATGGTATTGGCTATGGCACCCAAAACTTTCGCTAACTTACCATTCTACATTTTCCCATTTATATTCAGAACTAAGTCGATAAGCCCCTAAGAATTTTTTCTTCCATTGATCCGGAGCAATCAGCGATAGATAATCCTCCTTTTCTCCCTTGTAAAGAAAATAGGTTTCACCAACTAGTGGCTCAAACTTAAACTTTGCCGCGTAAACTTTTTGAGTATTACTCGCAGTTTTCACAAAATCTTGGATTTTGCCTTTCAGCTCTTCCAGTTCTGTTTGAAGCTGTTTGGACACCTTTTTCACCCCTTTTTGTTTAAAGGCATCTACATTGGGAACTTTGATAATAGGTCCGCTGGCTTTGGAAGCATAGGGAAGCAAACGGGCAATATACTCCCTTTGCTCCTCGTCCCAAACAATGCTATCGGGTGTTTTCTTTTTCAATTCAAATTTTTTACAAAGATAGATAGTTTTAAACCTTTGGGATTTTTCGGAAGCAAGAAGCTTATTTCTTCATGTCTTTAATGGCCTTGTAAACTAAAAACACCAAAAAAGCGATTACCGAATACACAATTATATTTCGCAAAAAGTATCCCATTCAATTTTTTTTGGTAAACCATATTCGGGTAACGACTACTTCCTTACCCAGGTTCTTTTTTAAGAACTCTGAAACATGAACAATTTCATACCCTTTTTGCTCATAAATTGAGGAAACGGCTACAACAGAGCCAGCTGTATAAACCTTCTGGGTAGGCTGAGATTCACCAATGTCTTCATAGACTACGGTGCTATTTTTTTCTGAATTAATCTCATTACTATTGATTATCAGGATTAATCTTTTTACATCATTTTTCTCAATAAGCAATTGATTCTTATGAATATAATACCCAGACGCAAATGTAATAACGTAAAATAGGCATACAATTAAAATTGACCCCTTGTCGGTAGTGTTCATTTTACGATTATGTTTCAGTAAATATAAAGATTTAGATAGATTCTCGGGTAAGTTAAATGATTAGGATTTGAATAAAACGATCAAATTTGTCGGAAAAAGTACAATTAAAAACCCCAAATCTAGTAGTGTTCTGAGACCTTGCCGTTTATCCCTAAAGCTTCTTCTAAAGTGCAGGGTATTTTATAATATCCTTTACCTTACTACCGTATAGGATAATTAAAATTAAGAAAATACCAAAAGTTTTAATAGGAGGATTCACAATAGTGGCTATTAAAAGTGTTTAATATTAACAAAAAAGTTTATTATTTTTGCGATTATAGTTAACCAACTATAGTCATAAAAAATTTTATAAAACACAAACAATTGTATAAACCAGATCTTGAGAGTATTTCCCCTGATTCGGGCCATTCCTATAAATACGCCTATTTCGATAAATCTTCTCCTAATACCAATAAAGTTAAATGGCATTACCATCCAGAGATTGAGCTAGTTTACATTAACTTTGGGGTAGGTAAGAGACAAGTGGGAACGCACCTGTCCAATTATCAATCTGGTGATCTTATATTGATAGGTTCTTATCTTCCGCACACAGGATTTACCAAAGGATTTGAGGAGAATCAAAAAGAAATTGTTATACAGTTTAAGCCCGAGATATTTGAAAAGGCTTTTCAAAATTTGGAGGAACTTAAGTTAATCAAACAGCTGTTGGAACTTTCTAAAAAAGGGATTGTATTTGAAGGCCCCATAAAAGAAGACATTGGATTGAGAATGGAAGGGCTTCAATATGAGTCTCGGATCGATTCATTTTTGACTTTCATTAAAATTCTTTATGATCTGGCAAAAGAGAAAAGCAAAAAAATTCTTAATGCTGAGGGCTATGCATTTATAAGTAGTCCGAATGAGAATAAAAGACTCAAGACAATTTTTAACTACATCAGGGATCACTTTATGGAGAGAATTGTATTGGAAGACATATCTGACCAGGTTTTTATGACACCACAGTCGTTTTGTAGATTTTTTAAAAACTCTACTAACAAGACCTTTACTACTTTCCTTAATGAATATCGGATCAACCACGCCACTAAACTCCTTTCTGAAACAGATGCAGATATAAAAACAATCTGTTATGAAAGTGGGTTCAATAATTTTTCTAATTTTTATAGAAACTTCAAAAAGATTACTAAAATGACACCCAACACTTACCGAGATGAAATATTTGAAAATTTAAAAAATGATTAAAAGCTCAATTTTTCTCATGTTCAAAAGAAAATACTTCAGAGTATTCATGGGCCTCATCCATTAGACTGTCTATCTTTTTTACCATCTCGGGATAATGTTCCGCAAGGTCATTTTCCTCTCCAAGATCATCTGTTAGTCGGTAAAGTTCAATAGTAGCATCAGGATTCTTAGTCATATTCAAACGTATGCCTTTCCACTGATCCACAAGGACTGCTTGACGGCCACCTTTTTCTAAAAATTCCCAGTAAAAGTAGGGATGTGTTTTTTGTTTTTTACCCTTAAGCGTCGGTAAAAAAGAGATTCCATCGATTCCCTCGAGATCCATTTTAATCTCGGCTATTTCAATTGCGGTTGGAAAAAAGTCCCAAAATGCAGAGGGGTGATCGGTTATGGAACCGGGTTTAATTTTTGAAGGCCAGTAGGCAATCATCGGAACGCGAATCCCTCCCTCATAAAGGTCTCTTTTGTGGCCCTTAAGGGGACCGTTGCTGTCAAAGTAATCGGGATCCGCACCTCCTTCCTTGCCAGGTCCATTGTCTGAGGTAAAAATGATGAGAGTGTTTTCGGCTATCCCTAATTCATGGACTTTATCAATGATTTCACCTACCTGATCATCAAGCACATTTATCATTGCGGCAAATGCAGCATGACTTTCCTGCTGAGAATTATAACCACCTACAGTGTATCCGCCTTTTTTCCGGGCATATTTTTTTTCGGGTAAATATTTTGCTCTATATTTTTCCATATATCTTTTTGGAGCGATCAACTCAGCATGAGGAATCACAGAGGGGTAAAACATAAAAAATGGAGTATCCTTATATTCTTCCAAAAAGGATAATGCTTTCTGATGAATCAATTTTGGAGCGTAGGTTTCTGCTGTAGCGCCATCATTTCCTTTTAATTTTTTTTTGTTCTGATTGTCCCAAAGATGGGTTGGATAATAATTGTGCGCCACCCGTTGACAATTATAACCGTAGAACTGATCAAACCCTTGAAAGTTGGGGTCCCCTTCTGAACCGGGATACCCCAATCCCCATTTACCAAAAGCTCCAGTTCGGTATCCGGCTTCTTTTAGGACCTCTGCGATAGTAAGCTCTTCGGAGGCTAGTGGATATTGTCCTTCGTTCTCTAGTGTAAAACCCATCTCTGAGTTACCCCTAATAAAGGTATGTCCGGTATGTTGGCCAGTCATTAGGACTGACCTCGAAGGAGCGCAAACGGTTGAGCCAGAATAGTGTTGCAAAAAGCGCATACCTCCTTTGGCCAATCGATCTAGGTTGGGGGTGGCGAAAAGGGATTGACCATAAATGCCTAAATCTCCATAGCCAAGATCATCGGCCATGATATAGATTATGTTTGGAGGGCTGCTCTTTTCTTTTTTTGGCACAGTATTTTTACAACCAGTCAATAAGATCAAACCAAATAGAAGCATAAGATTTCTCATAAGATGAAGGTTTTAATTTATGCCTAATATTTATGTGCAGTCCTTTAATTTTATATGTGTTTCTCTTATTGCTTTAAAACCACCTTTAATATCAATCAGATTGATAATCCCTCTTTTTTTTAGGATAGAGGCAGCGATAACACTGCGATAGCCCCCGGCACAATGAACATAAAAGGAATGGTTTTTCGGGTAGTGACCAAGGTAGTCGTCTAGGCAATCTAATGGGGTGTTTTGAGCAGTTGCCATATGGCCCGAAATGAATTCATTTTCTTTACGAACATCAAACACCAACATATTCTCTTCTTTTGCTAATTTTTCTAGATTTTCTGCATTGACCTGTGTGATCATATCGTATTCTTTTCCGGATTTTTTCCATGAATTGAACCCTCCATCTAAGTAACCAAGGGTTTGATCAAATCCGACTCGTGATAATCTGGTTATGGTTTCTTCTTCTCTCTCCTCCGGAGCTATTATTAGTAGGGGTTGATTTACATCTCCAATCAACGTACCCACCCATGGTGCAAATCCACCATCTAAACCTATAAATACAGATTGAGGAACATACCCTTTTACAAATTCATCTTGATGTCTAACATCCAGTATCAGGGCCGCTGTTTCTTTAGCAATAGCTTCAAAGGAATCTGGACCTAAAGGGTTTAGTCCACGACTCAAAACTCTGTCAATGCTATCATACCCTGATTTATTCATTTTTACGTTTAAGGGGAAATATTTTGGAGGGGGGGCAAGTCCATCTGTAACTTCTTTAATAAATTCTTCACGTGTCATGTTTTCTCTCAAGGCATAGTTGACCTTTTTTTGATTACCTAGGGTATCTACCGTTTCTTTCATCATGTTTTTACCACAGGCTGAGCCAGCTCCATGGGCAGGATATACTGTAACGTCGTCCGATAAAGGCATTATTTTACTTCTAAGACTATCGAAAAGAAGACCAGCCAATTCATCTTGAGTCACATTCTCTGCTTTTTGGGCGAGATCTGGTCTCCCAACGTCTCCTAAGAACAGGGTATCTCCACTAAAAATAGCCACATCTTTCCCGTTCTTATCTCTTAGCAAATAGGTGGTACTTTCCATGGTGTGTCCTGGAGTATGTAGAGCGATGATCGTACCCTCGCCTAGCGGGAAGGATTGTCCATCTTCAGCAATAATGGTTTCAAAATTGGGGTTGGCATAGGGACCGTATATAATGGGGGCACCAGTTTCTTTTGATAGGTTAAGGTGCCCACTTACAAAGTCAGCATGAAAATGGGTTTCTAAAATATACTTGATTTTAGCCTGATTTTTTTTGGCTCTATCCAAGTATGGAGCAACTTCGCGCAGTGGGTCAATGATGGCTACTTCTCCATTGCTTTCAATGTAATAAGCACCTTGCGCTAAACATCCAGTATAAATTTGCTCAACTTTCATTTTTTGTTTTTTATACTTTAATGATCAACATCAATCCTTTTTAACCTCACTTAAGGTTCTGACTATTTAAGTCTTAAGGATGAGTTCATTATCTTAAATGTAACCAAAAAGTTGATTTTAGCACACAAAAATCATTATCGATTTCATTTGATCAAGATTAATGAAAGTTACAATTTTTCTGGGGTTAAAAAACAGTATTTTTAAATGTAATCCTTATACTTTTGTTTAAAATGCTTAAAAAAGAATCTTAAGGCTTAAATTACTTGAATATTGAAAAAAACGTTTCTAGCATTTTGTTTTACTATTTGTTTTGTCCTTCTTCAAGCGCAACACAGCGGCTTTGAAATATCAGGCTCTGTTATTGACCAGGCCACAAATCAGCCCATTCCATATGCTACTATTTTGGTCGGGGAGAAGGTTACCCTACAACCCCTTACTGGAACAACAACACTGGATGATGGATCTTTTACATTGACATGTTCTTCCATGGACATTTATGTTGAAATCAGTTTTATAGGCTATGAATCTGTGAGACTGGAAAACATTGTAACAAAAGGACAGCTTATAGATATAGGGACCATAGCCCTCAGCCAACTGCCTGAAATGTTGAGTGAGGTGGAGGTAAGCGGTGAAAAATCCACCATGGAGTTTAAATTGGATAAACGCGTTTTTAATGTAGGTAAAGATTTGAGCAGCACNGGAGCAAGCGCGTTGGAAGTTTTGGACAATGTTCCCTCNGTNACAGTAAGTATTGAGGGCCAAGTCAGACTCAGGGGCAATGCTGGAGTTCNAATTTTGATAAACGGCAAACCATCTGTTCTAACCTCTGAAGGAGGAAACNCCTTAGGATCCATTACTGCTGATATGATTGAAAAAGTTGAAGTGATCACAAATCCTTCAGCAAAGTATGAAGCAGAGGGAACAGCTGGAATAATAAANATNGTAATCAAAAAAGATGAAAGGAAGGGAATCAATGGTTCTTTCACCTTCAATTATGGCCAACCGGACAACAATAGTNTTGGCCTTAGTCTAAATCGACGCACCGAAAAATTTAATCTCTTCTCACAAATAGGATATGGATCAAGAAGTTATCCCCGAGAGAGTAAGAATAAGAATGAGAATTTTTTGACGAGNACTNAGGTATTGACNGAGGGAACTCAATACNGAAACGAGGAATTTTACAATATCATACTTGGAACAGATTATTACATCAATCCCCAAAATGTAATCACTCTGTCNGGTTTTTATGCTTTTGAAGCAGANGATCAACCTTCAGATACTAACGTCAAGCANTATAAAAATAGNANNCTATTGACCTCAGAATGGAATCGAGAGGAAATAACNACAGCTGGCAATCCTAAATATCAATATGAGTTGATTTATAAGAGAGATTTTTTGGATAATGAAGATCACGATTTGATTTTTAGTGCTACCGGAAANCTGTTCAGCAAAGATCAAAGNTCTGAATTTTTCAACTCGACTATATTTGGATNNGAAACCTTTGAGGANCAACANACGAGTACTTTTTTTCGNGAAGAGGTTCATACTTTCAAATTGGATTATACCCATCCTTTTGGAGAGGAATGGACCCTGGAGGCAGGTTTTCAATATNCAAACAATGATGTGAGTAATGATTTTGANGTCAAGGACGAATTGGACGGTCAATGGTTGGTNGATAANGGTTTGACNAANGTATTTNAATTCACTCAAGGAGTTTTNGGCCTCTATGGAATGGCNGCCTNTGAATCGGANACCTGGGGAGCGCAGTTGGGNCTTAGAACTGAAAATACCCAAATCGACACCTATTTGGTNAATACTAACNAAAAAAACAATCAAAACTTTACNGATTTATTCCCTTCNATAAACACNTCATATAAGTTCAGCACGAATTTTTCGATACAAGCTGGATATTCNAGAAGGATTTACCGACCTGGATTGCGNGATCTGAACCCATTNTTCAATATTCGCAACAGTTTTAATTATAGAAAAGGAAACCCTAACTTAAAATCAGAATATTCAGACTCTTATGAAATATCGNCTATATACCTCAANGGAATCACTTCACTAAACATGAGTTTATACCATTTGTATACTACCAATAANATTGAATCGGTAACTACATTTGAAAATAACATTGCTGTGAGAGGNCCCGAAAATTTNGGAACCAAAGGTGTAAAGGGTATAGAGTTGAACGNAAAAATCACTCCTACTAAAAAGGTTGTGGTCAATGNNGATTTTAATTACAATAGCTTTGAACGCAAGGCNTCATGGCAAAATCAATCTTTTNATTTTAAAGGTAATAATTGGAGTTCGGAGATTACTTCTAAGTTTAAGTTTTCCAAAGATTTGGATNTAGAAATGAGTTGGAATTATGAGTCGAGATTCAAAACCATNGATGGAGAATCGGCTCCCAGCCANTTTCTTAATTTAGGAGCTCGAAAAAAAATACTAAAAGGNAAAGGNGTNATTAGCGCTAANATAAGAGACTTTTTTGCCACACGTGTNATGGAAAACCAAGCCATCAGAAATGATTTCAANGTATGGAGTCGCTCGGTTTTTGGAAGGTTTTGGGTCATCGGATTCAGTTATGGTTTTGGAAAAGGAGAAGCNATGGAGTTTAGGGGGAGAAGGAGATAGTTTTTTCANATCTCGNACTCTTTTTTTTANTAAATTGANATTAANATAAATCAAATTNAAATGAAAATTAAAACTATTTTTAGAATTTGCGCTGCCCTAATTTTTATTCAAGGTATTCCCTTNTTNTTATCTCTTTTTTCATCCGAATTTAAATTGATGCTTATTGCAGANGCTTTTGGANCCAATCCATCTGCGGATGCAGTAACCATGTTTGAAACTTTTGCCTTGGTCGTTGGACTANTAGTNCTTGGNATCATTTTTCTAATCATTGGAGCAACCTCTTTNACTGATTTAGATACCTTAAAAAGAATNTCCTTTTTGCTGTTTGTATTGGCTGGTTTTTTTGCTCTTCCGGATCTAATTGGATTTATTAACGGAGATCCAACGGCACCACTACCGGTCATAATTTTAGGATTGGTNACATTGGGNTTGTTTTATTACGGTTCTAAAAAGGGAACNGTCTAANNTCAACNCTTNCCATAAAATNATGGGGATCAAAGNAGCTANNTTTATAGCTGCNGAGNTNNTNGNTTTTCANTTTGNTNTATGGAAATGANTTTGGANTGNAAAANCTGAAAGTCTCNNTGGAAATTCAACCNAAATAAGCTTTTGANATNTTCAATCNCATAAAGCCCATCACCACTGGGTTTGGCTTTTAATTGATATCACTTTACAAAAAGCTTAGGGTTAACTTAAAGCACAAATAACCATTGAGGAGGCAGTAAAACAGAGCAGGTAGGGTTTTTTTCAAACCATCTTTGATCACAATGCGAGTGATAACCCCAAATAACATTAAAAGGGAAATACCTAATGTGCTTAGGGTTTGTAAATATTCCAACCGAAACCCAACGATGATTCCCAATGAACCCAATAATTGAAGCACGCCTATCAGTTTTCTTAATTGAGGAATACCGTAACGTACAAATTCCTCTTTCATATAGGGACTGGTAAAACATCCGATTCCATATAACAAAAATGAAACGGCTGATAACCACAAAAGCATATCAATCAGGGTCAAAAGCAAACTTTTTTAAAACATTCAGGCTGACATAGTCCAATGTTTTTTGATGACAGGCTTCCAGTATTACTTGGGGAGCAACATTCGAATGATAGGCTTCTAACCATCTAGAAACACACAGACACCAGTGGTCTCCAGCGACCAAGCCTGGAAAATTATATTCAGGATATGCACGTGTCAAATCATTTCCTTTACTTTTTGAAAAAGTCAAAAAATCATCTGTAACCACCGCACATACAGTGTGTGTTCCAGCATCAAAGCGACCAGTATCACAACATCCATTTCTATAGGCTCCTGTCATAGGGTCGGTACCACAAATCATCATAGGTTTGCCTAAAACGTTGAGACTGTTTTCTATCATTTCAAAACAGCAGTCGGCCAATTAATATAAGGAGAATGGATCGGTTGGATTCAGGATCTTTTCTCACCGAGAAACTTTGGGTTAAAAACGATTAACAAACAACACAACAACATGATTGCCGAGGGGAGCGTGGGGAGGATTCCATCGGAAACGCTTATATGGAAATAAACGGCTCCAATCATGAATAAGGACATCATAGCTGCGGAGGGCTTGATTAAGCTTGGAAACTTCAACCCTCCGATCAAAAGCAAAAGTGCCAAAATTATCTTGATAATACCTACAGTAATCATTGTGGAATCGCTGAGTCCATAGACGGCAAATTCTTCAGACATATTTCCAGCATCACCACCTCTAAATATAGAAGGCTGATTTAATCGGAAACTCCATGCGCTCAAAACTACAAGGGAAACTAAAAGGGATAAATATTTAGAAAACTTCATTTTTTTAAATATAGTTCCCTAAAGTTATAGATAAAAATTCAATTATTGTGGGAGCATTAAAAAAATCAATCCTATTGGGAAAGTTGAAAAATTTGATGGTTGGAGATTATTTTAGTAGGGGAAATCTATAACGCTGAAGTCTAAAAAATCTATTCACTATATTTATATAGATGAAAAAATACTATCTAATCGTTTTTTTCTTTTATTTTTTATTTTCTAATTCTCAACCCAACAAACCCATAATTGGCGAGGGAGTATTTAATAAAACTGCCGAATATGCTGAACTAATTACATCAGAGTTAAATAAAAAGGCTTCTTTTTTTCGAGCATCTTTTAAATACTCTACACCATCAGCACCAATTGATGGAGAAAAATGTGCAAAAAAATTACGTATTTGTAATTACCCTATGAGTGTTTCTCAATTTATTAATCAAATGGAAATAAAAGGATGGGAACTTATATCATCCTCCATTGTTGATGGAGGTAACTATACAAAAACCTATAAATACCTTTTCAGAAAAGAGTAATCATGCCTTGTTTTGAGGGTTTTAGCAACATACCAGCAACAAATACCCTTAGTTATTCTTCACAAATATTTTAGGGATTTAACTTTCTCCTTTTTACTAGTAGGAACTCTGGCTGCCAAAAAATAATAAATGCAAGTACACTAAAACATATAATTAAAAGCCACCAAACTTGAATAAACTGAATAATTTCGTCCATTGATTTAATTGATCAATAACAAAATGAGATTTATATCTCTAAAGCTTCTTCTCTATTTTTAAACTTATTAAGCCTGTCACACCCCAAGCACCAATTCCTATCGCACCTATATTCAGATAATTTACCTCAAAGTGTAAGAGGAAGCCAATTATTCCTACCGCAAGACACACAGGATTAATAAAGTGCGCAAAAGATTCTCTTCTAAATTTTTCTTTCATAATTAAAATATCAGTTAGAAAATAAATGTAAAGCATAATTAATTATGATCCAATAGGAGAGATAAGTACAAATAAAGAACCCTCCCCAAGGACGACCAAAGTCAGCCTGAAGGAGTAGATAGTATTTTTGCTATCAATTAGTTTTTATTGATTTATAACCACTAGTTCAGGTCCAGTTGAAACTTTAAAATTGCCCACTTTCATGAGTTTAGTGCATTTGATACTATATGAAGTTTAAATTCTAAAAATCAATAGTTTTTATATGTAATAGATTTGATTTAATTTTGGCNATATGAAAGATGCAAAATATTTAATGGCCTTTAGTGTCCCATTGAGCGTNTTTATAAGTATATATTTCAGAGAAATTTTTTCATATACGGCCACATTGTACGTATTTATTTTTATACCTATTGTTGAACTTTTTTTACCCACACATTTAAGTGTCTTTTCAGAACATGAATCCAAAAGCAGGGTGAAAGACCGATTTTTTGATTGGCTTCTTTATTTGAACGTCCCCATAGTTTATATAACTTTATTTTATGGTCTTTATTCTTTCTCTTATCACGAAATGCAGCCATATGAATATCTTGGATTCGCACTTTCGTTGGGGATTCTATTGGCCACAAACGCCGTCAACGTTGCTCATGAGTTAGGCCATCGAAATAATTCTTTTGATATTTTTATCACTAGATTATTGTTGCTCCCATGTCTTTACATGCATTTCACTATGGAGCATAATTACGGACATCATAAAAATGTGGCTACAGAACTAGACCCNGCTACTGCTAAAAAGGGACAAACCTTGTATAACTTTTGGATTACCTCTGTTTTTGGACAGTACAAAAATGCTTGGCAAATTCAGCTGCGATTGCTGAAAAATAAGAAGGCTTCCTTTGTTTCGTTGGAAAACAATTTACTTCTCTTTACGATTTATCAAGGACTTTACCTTACAACTATTTTTGCTTTATTTGGTGAAGGAACATTGGTGCTCGCATTTTTGGTTGGCGTTATTTCATTTCTNTTTTTAGAGACCATTAACTACATTGAGCACTATGGTTTAAGGCGTAAAAAGATAGGGGACAAATATGAAAGGGTTCAAAACATACATTCTTGGAATTCTGATCACATTATGGGGAGAATTATTTTGTATGAATTAACGCGGCACAGCGACCACCATTTTCGCGCCTCAAAAAAGTACCAGGTTCTTGAAAGTTTAGAGGATAGTCCTAGATTACCATTCGGCTATCCTATGTCTATGTTATTGGCTTTTGTTCCACCCCTATGGTTTGCCTATATGCATCCTGTTTTGGGAAAAATGGAATAACCTCTTACTCTAACCTCATGGTTAATTATAATTTGATGCTTTTTTTACATTAATTTTATCAATCTATTCCTATGAGACTCTTGAATTTCTTCTTAATAGAAGAGTCTAAAAAAAGATTTAAAAAAAGGGAGACTATAGCTAAACCCCATGGATAGAAAAACATATAACATAATTTCATTTGTTATAATAGGAATTGTCCTTTTTGTTGGAAGGTATTTAGGGTTAAATCTTTTAGAGAGAATAATTTGCGTAATTATTATAAGCGGTGCTTTTGAGATTATATACAGGAGAACAAAAAAGAATTAGGCTTTAAACTTAAGTCAGGNTTTCAACTTAGTTTAATTCCATATAAAAGTCAAAATAAACCATAATACAGTCTTCCTAAAAGTTCTCTAAATGCANTTTCAGTATCTGAAAGTGCNNNCGCATTAGGCAAAATGTTAAAAATATTTAGCTTAATTACCGGAGGGGTTTTGTAATCAACTTTAAAAGCCGTCACACTAAATCCCTTTTTTTCAAATAAGGCTTNNGCTCTTTTCATATGAAAAGCCGAAGTGACAAGTATTATNTTTTTATTTTCTCCTATTAAGTCATAAACAGCCTCGGATTCTTCAAAAGTATTAAATACCTCATCAGTCACAATAATATCCTCAGGATTAACACCATAACCAATAGCATACTNTTTTAAAATTTCACCTTCAGATAATTTAGTTATACTAAAAGGCATTTTAGCCCCTGTAAAAACGATTAAATTTGATTTTTTTGCTTGATAAAGTTTAATCCCTCCAAAAAATCTATCNGCATCACTCCATTCAACATTATATTGATCCCCAAACTCATTGATTTTTAGGGTCCCACCCAATACTACAATTGCATCAGCTTTGTTTATTACCTCCAGTGGAGTTGAATTGTATGGCCCCTCAACGATTTTAAAAAAATGTTTCGAAAAAAAAGGTGTAGAAATAATGTAAAATACNACTAGGGTAATGTAGACAACTTTCTTTTTATTAAAATAAATACCCACAAAAATTAATGAAATAAATGCCATTATAGGCATAACTAAAAGAGGTAATATTTTGTGCAGGTAAATCAATTTAAANGTTGAGAGNCTAATTCGTTCATTTTAAGCCTATGTNTGGATTCNGTTGATTGGNAAAAAAATAAAACTCAAAATTAGTTTNAAAAGCATAATAATATGTCTTGTAATCAAATGTAAAAATTTTATTGTTAAGCTTTGTTTTCAGAAGGATCATTGAACATACCAAAGGACTAAGTTAATTTTTACTTTTGATGTAATAATCCTAAAATTTATATTTTGCAGAATTGGCTTTAGCGATTTTTTTATGAGAGTGAGCTTGATTTGCCTAATCTAATGCTTTGTAATGGCAACGGCATGAAAACCAGTTATGTTTTATATTATTAATTTATATATTGTGTTGGCAATTCATCATTAATGAAGAAACTATTATTGCTTTTTGGAATCTGCCTAACGCTTTTTACTTGTAGTAAAAGTAATAATAGTCCCCCTCCAGTTCCGCAAAAGTATGTCTTATCTGTCTCGGCTTCAGAAGGAGGAAGTGTTAGCTCAACTGGAGGTCAATATTATCAAAACGCTTCTGTTTTAGTTACAGCAACACCTGATAAAGGATATGAGTTTTCTGGATGGACTGGAACTTCACTAACAGGAGGTTGGACTCTTTCAGGAACTTCAATAATGGTAAAACTGACTTCTAATGTAACAATTAAAGCTAATTTTATAAGATCAAAATATACCTTGACAATTGATATGATCGGAAGCGGATCAGTTGACCAACAGGTAATAAACTCAGCAAAAGGAACAACGGAATATGAATCAGGGAATACAGTAAGATTAACAGCTACTCCTAATAGTGATTTTTTGTTTTATGATTGGCAACAGATTATAAATAACTTAGCTGAGAACAGTTTCGAAAACCCTTTTGAGATCGAAATGGATCAATCCAAAACAATCACGGCTACTTTTGAAGAAAAACTACCTCTCATAAATCCAGAGGATACTGATAAGAATAATACTGTAGGGAAATGGAAAATTAGAAAGAAACGTCCCGGCAATAAAGAAAGTTCTTCGTCCGACAGAGCAGCAGATTGTAAAATTGATGTGATCATATTGAGATCTGATTATTCATTTGCTTTGATTACTGAAACCACAACCATAACAGGTGGGTATACAATTGATTCCGAAACTTCGATAAGCTTAAATCAGCGATGGATTGCACAGCGAGGAACAACAAATATTGGAACACTTTCAGAGATTGAATTAAGTGACAATTATTTGAGCTTTAATATTGATCTAATAGGCGTATGTGATGAGAAATTAGAGGCCGATAGGGATCCAACATATGACGAGTCAACTGATCCAAATGCTCCTGCAAACACTAAATCACAAACTACTGAAATATAATCTTCTACTTTAGCTTTAAGTCAATGTGTTATTGAAACTGAACTCATGTTCAACAATGCCAACCAAACGATAGCACTTGGTCATACCATTAAGAAAATAATTATAGATGTAACCATTGGATCTGTCTGCACCGAAACACTTATTGTAAGTTCACCCAATCTCCCAGATGGGATTACGGTATAATTTTTAACCAAGCAGATACTAAAGTTATTCTAAGGGTTACAATTACAGTTGAAAACAATACCTAAAAAAATTCTTAATATGGGTCTTAATTTAAAAGATATATTCCACATACAATGGCGAGATATACTATTTAAACCATTTTACTTTCTCATCAATTGGTCTTGGGCTTCGAAATAATGTTTGATCGTCATATTTTCCCATATAAAAAATACCTAAACAACTTTCACCCTTATCAAGCGGTATAAATTCGTCAATAGAATTAATAAATTTTGTGGAACTCCAATATGCACCTATTTTAAGATCAGTAGCCATTAACCACATGTTTTGAACGGACATTGATACTGATGCAATTTCCTCCCACTCTGGTATAGATTCATTTAGGTCGCGTTGCATACAAATTAGTATTATTACTGACGATTTTTTTGCCTTTTCAATTAAATGATTGTATTTGAAATTTGAAAATTTTTGAGATGATTCTTTGTATTTTTTACCCAAAAATTTTCCAAAATCATCTTTGGTTTGGTTTGTAAGAACTTTATACCTCCATGGCTCAGTTTTTTTATGTGTTGGAGCCCAATTAGCAGCCTCTAAAATTAGATTTATATCATTATTTTCAATAACTGAATCATTATATTGATTGGGCATAATTGATCTTCGAGACTTTATTAAATCGAGTGTTTTCATTTTAATTTGTTTAGAAAAAATTAGTGAGTCTTTATTTTTATTGACTCGCGAATCTTAAGAAAGCTTTTTAATTTCATCCTGTATACTTTAGGATTATCAAGATGACCTGTAACATAGAGATATTTTTCCTCTTTGTCAAATGCACAGTTTGTTGCATTCCCAAAATTTAACCTTGCCATCAATTTTCCATCTGGATTAACTATTAAAATTCCACCTCCTCCTGAGAAAAATATATTCCCACTTGAGTGCACTTTTATTCCGTCAAAATCTCCTCCATATTCTTCAGAAATTTCTTTCCCATCAAAAAGAGTACTAATTTTTTTAGTTTCAAGGTTGAGTTTTAAAACTTTTGGGTTATTATCAAAAACACCCATTTTTTTTATGTAAAGATATTTTTGGTCAAGGGACAAGGCCAATCCGTTTGGTACGCTCACTTCATTTGTGACAAGAGATAAATCTCTGTTTTTGGGGTTAAACTTATAAATTCCGTGAAAATCAATCTCTCTATACTCAGAATCAACAATTTGAAAAGTATCCAGATTTAAAAACCCAAATGCAGGGTCACTGAAATAATAAAACCCATCTTTTGAAATTATAATATCATTTGGACTATTAAGTCTTTTTCCTTGGAAATTGTCAACTAATGTTTCAAAAACAGGATTAGTTGTAGAGGAGTTTTTAATAATGGATACTCTCCGGTCCCCCATTTGACATAAAATTAAATTGCCATTAGAGTCGAAATTTAATGCATTTGCTCCAACAAGTGCCTCTCCTGAATTTGGGGCATAACCAGTATTTCCACTTGGATAAATATAATCAGAGACACCTTCTTTTTCGTTCCACTTTAAAACTTTGTTATTTATTATATCCGTAAATAATAATGAATTTGATTTTTCGTCCCATAAAGGACCTTCAGGCAAGGAGATTGAATCTGCCAAAACCTCAATCTTAGAGCTTAAATCAATAATTGACAAAATAGATTCATCATAAACTCTTATATCTGCACTCTCATAATTTGACAATTTTTTACAACTATGATTAGCAATAAGCACACTACAAAAAATTAATGCTAAGAAGTAAAAACGCATATTAAATTAGTATATATGATAAAAATACAAAGAAGTATCCGTACTTAATTTAGAGGATATGCCAATGATTTAAAAAATTATTAAATAGTTATATTTCTAAAAAAAACTATAAATATGTTTAAAAGAAAGTTTTCTTTAAACTTGGACTAGAGATCATTGTCTGATTCACTCAAATCTTCCATTGAATTTGCACTATTGACTACAACCTGGTGTTGACAATATTATTAAATATGGATCCAAAAGTATAGCTTAACCCTAGTGAGATTCTGTTTTGAAAATTTGTAGATATTTGTCTTTGTCGTAGTAGCAAGTCTTCAATAGACGCCTGACCTTGAGGGAGATTGATCTGATCGCGAATCAGTTGAAAGTTTCCTGAAATCCTTAAGGAAAGTCCTCTAACGATTCTAAGGTTAATGTAGTTGTTAAGGGTCAATCTATTTTGATCAGGCTGGTCCAAAAACTGAGAGGCAACTAAATAAGAATATATACTGCCCCATTTTTCCCTATACCTCAAATTGAGGGTCAGTGATTGATTAAACATTTTTTGATCAAGAAAACCATAAATGGTTTTTTCAAAATATTCATAAAAATTATAACCCACTTTGTAAGCCAAAGTGATTTCTCGAGTTAACACCTCAGAGTAAGGAATAAAATTATATTCCAAAGCAGGGGAAAAATTAAGAAATGATTTATAGTTCCTGAAAGTGTCATTGAGGTAGGATCCGAAAATCCCCGTTGAAAAATGATTGGAAAGACTTTTAACGATACTACCAGAGAAAGAGGTGCTTTGTCGCTCACTGTTATAATTCTGATTATCTCCAGAGAAAAACTTTACCGAACGGCTTATTCCAAAATCTGAACGAATCCGCCACATTTCCGTAACTCGATCTACTTCTAAGCCCAAGTTATATTCCTCCTCCTTAATGCTTTTTTCATTTTCGAAATTAAAGGAGCCCGAAACTTCAAAAACCCAATTTTTCCATTGATCTAATGATTCCTCAAGGTCGTATTTTTCATTTANAAAAGTTACTTCCAGTTGATTATTAAAAGGCGTATTCTGCAAAAAGTAAACCATACCCAGTTTAAAGGTTTTTAACAGTTGATCTCNGGCCTNCACAAAAGTGAGATTGCTTGGTATATCAATACTGATCTGGTTANTCATGTTTTTAAAATCGTTTTTCCCCTTGTATTCAAAAGAGTAATTTCTTCCACCTCCNGCATTGGTAATTTCGAAGACAAAAACTTCTATATCCGATAGGGTTCTGTCTCTTACATAGTCNAATAAAAGNGTATTNTGTTTTATNAAATCGTCATCACAAGGACAGTTNAGATAAACTTTAACTTTATCAGATTGTGCGTANGAAATAAAGAAAATTAGACNTATAACAATAGTCTTGAATAATTGTNTCATATTTTGACGGCAAAACTAAAAAAAAATTNNNATTTTTCNTTTTTANTGTGCGACAATAATTATNGNACTTCCAAGTTTTTAATTTTCAAAAATAGCCAAAGGCTCCCATTTTTCGATTGAGAAATGAGTNCTGAAATTTTGCTGAGGTTCTCCCGGTGAAGTTCTNCCATTTTTAATTGCAGACTTAAAAAGCATNATCAAATNTTCCTCTATTTTGGGATGTTTACCGTAGAGGTTAATCTTTTCCCCTGGATCCTCTTTCAGGTTGTAGAGTTGAAATTTTGGTAACCCTTGGGTTTCTTTTTTCGATGATCGTGGAAAACTCCAGCCTCCCGATCCTGGACAAAATATAAACTTAAAGTCCCCTTTTCTGATGGCAAAACTTCCATTGATAGAGTGGTGAATGGTATAANTTCTTTTGANGAAGATTTTTCGTCTCATTCGAAAATAATGGCACCAGAGAAAAACTATCTTCTCCCTGATTATCTTTAAGGGTTTTACCCAGAATGTCAGCACATGTAGCAAGTAAATCCGTGGTACAAATAGTTTGATGGGAAACTGAACCCGGCTGAATTTTCNTAGGCCATTTCNCAATAAAAGGAACCCGATGACCTCCCTCAAAAATATCGGCTTTGTGACCCCTGAACACTCCGCTTGGTTCGTGGCCTTTTTGTTTTAAGATATCAAATTTGGCCTCAGGAGAGCATCCGTTATCACTGGTGAAAATCACAATCGTGTTCTCTGAGATTCCTAATTGATCTAATAGTTTATTGAGTCTCCCCATGTGATGGTCGATTTGCATTACAAAATCCCCATAAGGATTTAATCCACTTTTTCCTTTCCATTCTTCGGTGGGCAATATTGGGGTATGGGGAGAGGGCAGTGCTAAGTATAGGAAAAAGGGTTTTTCTTTTTCATTTATCTCGGTTATATAAGCCTCTGCTTT
The DNA here is from genome assembly GCA_002687665.1 of Flavobacteriaceae bacterium. Taxonomy (GTDB): domain Bacteria; phylum Bacteroidota; class Bacteroidia; order Flavobacteriales; family Flavobacteriaceae; genus UBA8316. The sequence continues at coordinate 1,125 of NZAX01000064.1, read as the reverse complement.
ATCAAACAAATGAGGTGTAACCCTTTCATGGTCAAAGTCATCTGCAGTTGGTCCTTTCCTCCACCAGTGGTATTCTCCTTTTCTTTCTGTAATATTTTGAACCTCAGCAGTAATTTTTTCATTTTCAACGTAGACATAAGGCGGCATGTCCAATGAACCACAATGACCATAGGAGTAATCAAAACCCAAGTCATTTGGGCTGTTATTGATTTTTTTTGAAAAATCTATCTTCTCAAAAATTTCATCATCTCTGATGGGAGTATTTGTAAAAGAGCTATTGTTTACAGCCCAATCCCAGCCCAAATGCCACTTGCCAATAAACGCAGTTTGGTATCCGTTAGATTTTAAAAAAGAGGCCACAGTTAATCTGTTTTTAGGAATCAAAGCTTGGGAAGTGCCACTCAGAACTCCTCTTTTAAGGGAGCTGCGCCAGTTGTATCTTCCTGTTAATATTCCATATCGGGTTGGAGTACATACTGATGAGGAGCTATGTGCATCAGTAAATATCATTCCTTGCCTGGCGATTTGATCTAGATGAGGCGTTTTGATTTTACCCTTCTGATTGAAAGCTCCCAAGTCACCAAAACCCAAATCGTCAGCCAAAACATAAATGATATTGGGAGCAGCTGATTCTGAGTTTTGATGATATGAAATAACAAAAAAAATGAAAAGAAATAAAAAGAGATAATCGGTTTTTTTCATTTTACTTTAATTAAATTTATTTTAAAATGCTTTCCAATGCAAAATAAATGGGAACAAGACTCGGGTAAATTAGTTAAAAACTTTAGATTTCAAAATTTTAAAGAGGCTTTAAAATTTATTAACAATGTCGGTGAAATAGCGGAGTCGATGAATCATCATCCTAAAATAATTAATATTTACAACACCGTTAGGTTGGAATTGTGGACTCATGATCAAAATACCATTTCAGATTTAGACTTTCAATTGGCGGATAAAATTGATCACCAAACAAACGAAAGTTAAAAATGATCATGTCTTCACTTTTTTTGTGATTTTCGGTTTTATTTCAAAATGCAATTTTTAACTTTTAATATCCTTAGTTAAAGAATTATATTTATATACACTAAATCATCAAAGATGAAAAATATTCTACTTTTTTTTGCG